>JBGTMM010000548.1:0-2739 GCA_041743635.1 Bythopirellula sp. | reverse complement strand
ATTCGTACGACACCGAAGTCATTTACGAGGGCCCGGATCCAGAATCCGTCGACCCGGCCAGCAACTAGAGCGGCTCAACTTGGAAATCACCGATTTCGATCGAAACACCCTGCTGCAAAAACTCGACCGAAACAAGCAACCGATCCATGCCCCGGCGAGCTACTATCGTGCCTTCCATTCCCAGCAGAGATCCGCTCTTAACTCGCACCCGCCGACCAGGCTCCAATCGGGATTCGATCGTAACCGCTTCGCCGCTCGAAATAAGTTGGCGAATATTCCGTAAATCGCGCGTCGTGTGCTCACAATTGGGAGCCAGAATCAACTGCGCAATCCGTTGAGTGCTGAGAGCTTGAATTCGCTCGTCGTCGTTTCCAAAAACAAACAAATAACTCGGAAAAAGAGGAACCAGGGAGGTGTACTTCCGGCCCTTGATGAGATTCGAACGCTCTACCTGGGGCAGATAAAACGGCACATTCAAGCCTACAAGTTCACGAGCCAGGGCCTTTTCCTGGCGCACTTTAGTGTAAACAGCAAACCAACGTCGATCAGTTTCCTGCGGAAACTCGTCAAACAGGTTGCGTGGGTGAACGTCGATTTCGCGCTTTAGGATTGGCATCGGACGGTGAAAAAAAGCGGCATGCGGGAGCGATTGGTGGGCGTCGTGGGGAGAGGACTACTTTCGGTATAAATCCAAGATGTGGAAATTGCAATCATCTTTTTGCGGATTTCCGCCGAAGGTAGCACCTCAAGAACGCTTTGGCTGGCTGAATGTACTCAGGGGCAACCAATTTTACGCAAGTTCAATGGAATAAAAGACTTGCAGAAAATGCTAACGCAAAATTTTTATTGAAATTCAAAGAAGACAGAGGTCGGTACCAGAATTTATTTCCGATTGCGTACTCAAAACCTCGATCGTTAAACTGGGTTGAAGGAAGGTAGGGGACGACCATGAAATACTTTGGCATAGTGTGCCTGATCTGTTTTATTGTCACTCAAAGTGACCGAGCTTGGGGGCAGTACCCCCGTTATACCCCCCCTGCGGGAAGGACATTGCCCAACGCCCTTAACTACTTCCGTGGCGACGTTGGTGTACTGGATCCCTACAACGCCTTTGTCGAACCCCGCCGCCGCCTCGATCGGGATCTGATGACCCTCCAGTCGCGACAACAAATCGGCTATCGGGAAAACCAAGCCGAAATCGCAGCGCTGAGAGCTTCTGCAGCCGCGCCAACAGGAACTTCCGCCTCGTTTTTCAACTACTCCCACTACTACTCTTCTCCGACTTCTCGGCCACGTCGATAGACCGGGATAGTCCAAACTCACGAATCATGGACTTAACTCATCTGAATGGCAAAAAAGCTTCCGTTACCCTCCCAATCCGAGATCGAGTCGTAACTGTCGTTGGCTGGGCGCGTTGCGAAACCGACTCTGAACTTGGAAACATTGTTCGCATTGCAATTGCGGACAAGTCAGCAGACATCGTGATCCAATCTTCTCGTTGGGATGGAACCGTGTCGCCCAACGCGAATTCCGACTGCGATTTTGTCGTCCATTTGACGGCATGCGCACTGGCTGCCCGCTAGATCTTTTGGCAAATCCGAACGGCTTGCGGCAATCCGCAATTCGCGGCGGCGATGTCAGTATCTGCCGACGGGTGACCAAGGGAGCATAGAGCAAGGAACGGTTCTTTATGAAAGGTGATTGAGATGAGAATGTATTGTTGCTTACTGGCTGCCATCCTTTTGGCGTGCCCAGTCGTCGCAAATGCGGCGATCAACGTGGGGAGTGTGGTTTCTTTCACTTGGCAGGCGGGGCGGGCACACCATCCCCAGGCCGGTCAATTTGCTGTCACCCCCAACAGCTCATCTTCCATTGAGATCTACACCTTCTGTTTAGAGCGCACCGAGACCCTTGCCCTTGGCTTAGGGAGCGACTATTACGTATACAATATTTCGTACAATGCCCATAAGGGGGGTGGCGTTGCCGCGGGTGCAACTGCACCTGGACCTAGCGACCCAATTAGCCAGGGCACTAGCTATCTTTACCAATTGTTCCACTACGTCGGGACGGCCAACACGGGGTTGGATGATTTGACTGGGTACGCAGTCACCGATACCCCTTGGAATACCGCTCTCCAAAACATGTTTTGGTATCTTGAGGACGAGATGACCCTGGCTGCGGCCAGCGCTACCGCTACCACTGAATTCAATTTTTTGACAGGGCTGCTTACGAGCCAATTCACTGACCTCGCTACGGCGAAGTTGGATATGTCAGGCGGAAGGGTGGCGGTGATGAATATATCACCTGGTGCTTCAGCGCCTCTTCTTGGTCCTAACGGCTTGCCCAACTCCGTCGCGCAAAGCCAATTGATTTTCGACCGTCGGCTTGGCCCGGAAGGATTTCCGGACCCTGTCCCAGAGCCGGCTAGCTTGGCTGCGTGGGCGGGTCTCTCTGTGCTTGGCATGGCTTTCCTCCGTCGGCGGAAAAGGAACGTTTAAGATCGTGCCGAAATCAGGTGTGATTTCGAGGGGCCATAAGTAATTTACTTATGGCCCTAATGTGTTTCTTGGCTAGCCCGCCTCTTCTCCGTATTTTGGGTTAGTGTCATGCCCGTCTCGCACAAACGAAAACCTCGCAAGTCAAAAGCCTTGGTCAAGCTGCTTTTTGAGCGACTTGAAGACCGATCTCTGCTTGCGATGGACGCGATAGACGGCACCAGATATGCAGATTTTGGAAATA
>JBGTMM010000547.1:0-4188 GCA_041743635.1 Bythopirellula sp. | reverse complement strand
TTATCGATGAACGCGAAGCCCAACGCCGTCGTGGCGAAGTTTCCCAGCAGGCCGACTTTTTCGGGGCGATGGATGGTGCCAGCAAGTTCGTCCGCGGCGATGCCATTGCCGGCATTATCATCACCGTGATCAACGTGATCGGCGGCCTCGTGATAGGCGTCGTTCAATTCAACATGCCAATTGCCGACGCCGCTGCAATGTACACGCGTCTTTCCATCGGCGACGGTCTGGTGAGCCAGGTGCCGGCGTTCTTGATTTCGCTCGCTGCCGGTTTGCTCGTCACGCGCAGCAACAAGAGCAGCAACCTGCCGCAAGAATTCATGCAGCAACTTTTCTCGCGTCCGCAAGCACTCGCCGTGGCCGCGGGCTTCTTGGCGGTGCTCGTTACGACCGATTTGCCCCGCACCCCGCTCTTGGTGATGTGTGCCGCCTGCCTAGGCATGGCCCGCATGTTGACGCAATCGGAAGCGCGCAAACTAACGCAAGACGCCGCCGAGGAGCAACAGAAAAAACCACTCTCCGAAGAGCGCATCGAAGATTATCTCACGGTCGATCCTATGGAAGTTGAGGTCGGCGTGGGCTTAATTCGCCTGGCCGATCCGAAGCGAGGCGGCGACTTGCTCGAGCGCATTCAGCGCGTGCGGCAAAGCGTCGCCGCTGAGATCGGCATCATTATGCCCAAGGTCCGCATCCGCGACAATATGCGGCTTGATCCCAACGAGTATCGTATCAAGATCGCCGACATGCCGGTGGCACAAGATCGGCTCGAACCCACGTATTTGCTCGCCATCGACTCCGGCATGACCACCGGCAAAATCGACGGCTTGGTCACCAAGGACCCCGCGTTCGGCACCGAAGCCCGCTGGATTCTGCCCGGTTTGCAAGATCAAGCCGAGCTGATGGGATACACGGTCGTGGAACCGGGTGCCGTGCTCGCCACGCATCTCACCGAAGTTTGCCGCCGTCACGCCGATGAGATTCTCACCCGTGATTCCACCAAGCATCTGGTCCACGAGCTCAAGCAAACGCAGCCCGCGGTGGTCGATGAACTGATTCCCAGCACAATGTCGCTGGCCGAGGTGCAGGGCGTGTTGCAACTGTTACTCCGCGAGCAGGTGCCGATCCGCCAACTGGCGACGATTCTGGAAACACTCGGCGATTACGCCCATCGCACCAAAGACCCGATTTTGCTCGCCGAATATGTCCGCCATCGTTTGGCTCGACAGATTTGCACCCGTTATCGCAATGAAGCAGGGCAACTTCACGTCATCGCCCTCGACCCCGCCATGGAAGACCGCATTCGCGCCGGTTTCGAGCATAACGAGCGGGGCCTGTTTATCCGCATGTCGCCGCAGGCGATTGAAGCAACGTGCCAGTCGATTGGCAAGGAGCTGCCAAAACTCACGACGGCCCATCACACCCCTATTGTGCTGGTGAGCCCACAAATTCGCGCCGCGCTCAAACAAATCACTGAGAATCACCTGAGCCAACTTGTTGTGCTCAGTTTTAACGAAATCACCCGCGATACGCAGATAATGACTTTTGGTTTAGCTTCTGATAACTAGCAGTAACGAAAAATGAAAATTCAAACATTCAAAGCAAAATCGATGCAACTGGCAATCGACATGGTCCGTCGCGAGCTAGGGCCCGAGGCCACCGTGCTGCACACCCGCGAGTTGCACTCGGGTCTGTTAAGTCGGCTGTTCTTCGGCAAGGAATACGAAATCGCCGCATCGCGCGAAGCGAACGTGCCTTCTCGCTTGTCAACGGCCGTGAGCTTTTTGCCTGTTCATGCCAGCGCCACGCAAGAAATGGACTATCGCCAAAAGTATCGCGACGATTTTCGGCAACAACTTGGCACAGAGCTCGATGAATTGGGGTTTAAGTCGACGGAACTGAACCACCGCATCAGCGATTCGGCGGTTCAGCATTTGCCTGCGGCGTTATTCAAAATCTACACTGACCTGATCGAAGCGGACTTGGAAGACCGCGTCGCGCGAGAATTCATCGAGCACTTGCGCTCCGAGACGACCCTCGATCTGGATGATCCCTCTGCCATGCGTGCGGAACTGGCGCGAATGGTGGAAAACGAAATCCACGTCGCCGGCCCGTTACAAACCTCCATGGGCGCGGGTAGCGTGGTTGCGTTGGTTGGTCCCACTGGCGTCGGCAAAACAACCACCATCGCCAAACTCGCCGCCAATTATCGCCTCCGTGAAAACAAAACGGTGGGCCTAATTACCGTCGACACCTACCGCATCGCCGCAGTCGAGCAACTCCGCACCTACGCGGAAATTATCGACCTTCCCATGGAAGTCGTGAGCACGCCCCGCGAAATGCGCGAAGCCATTGCGCGGATGAAGTCGCTCGACTTAGTGCTGATGGACACAGCCGGCCGCAGTCCGCGCGACGAGGTGCGGATTCAAGAACTCAAAGCGATGCTCGCCGAGGCGAATCCCGCCGAAGTGCATCTGGTGCTTAGCGCGGTCGGTGGCGTGAAGAGCCTCACCAACACGGCCCAGCGCTTCGCCACAGTCGGCACCACCGCGATGATCGTCACGAAACTCGATGAGGCCACCGGACTCGGCAACTTGCTCTCGGTCGTGCGCGGCTGCGGCCTACCAATCAGCTACGTCACCGACGGACAAAACGTGCCCGACGACATCCAAGTCGCCCAAAAACGTAGTCTCGCCCAACAAATTCTAGGTCTTAACTAACCACTAGCCACTAACCACTAACCACTTCCCTCCCATGTTCGACCAAGCCGACAGATTGCGACAATTGGTTCGCGAAACCGTCATGGAACACGCGGCCCTTGAACCGGGTGTCCCTTTGGTGACGGTGAGCGGTGCTCGCGATGGCGTTGGCACAAGTACCGTGGCTCTGCGACTTGCCGAAGAACTCGCGCAGCTTGGCAGGCAAGTGGTCTTGGTCGATGCGAACCTGCTGCATCCCACGCTCGCCGGCATGTTGGAAACGGAAGTCCATGCGGGGATCGCCGAAGTGCTCAGTGGTGCCCGCTCGGCGGTTGAAATGCTCGAGCCGATCACCAACGGCTTGCACTTATTGCCAGCCTCTCACTCCCCGACTGCGCGTCCCGAAATGGATATCCGCGCCCTCTGGCGCTTGCTCGTCGAATTACGCACATTGCACGGCCACGCTGATTTGATTGTGCTGGATGTGGGGTTTGGCATGTCGCCCTGGGTCGAGCGGATGTGGACCGCGGCACAACAAATCCTATTGGTGACGACCACCGACGCTGCCGCGGTGCGTAAGGCTTATACCGCCGTGAAGATGGCACCCCAGGGCGACATCGACGGCAAATTGCGATTGGTTGTTAACCATTGCGACGACCCGGCACACGCCACCCGGGTCAGTGACAGCTTTAGCTCCACCTGTCGGCAATTCCTGGGCATGAAACTCGTAGGTAGCGCCGCACAGATCACAAACTCAACCGCGCAAGGCCATCGACAGTCGGTGCGGTTGCTAGCGGCGGATGTCTTGTCTCATGCGTGCGTGTATTCGCATCGCTTTTCGGGCACAACATCCGCGCGATATGCGACACACTCACAAGCTGCAGCGCTCGTCGCACACCAACGCACTTTTTGACGAGTCACTTTGAAATTTGTTGCCAATTTTCCAAACAAACTCATGTCGAGATGCCATGTTGTCGATAATTATTGAAAGTCTGATGGCCTGCAATCAAACGTTAAAATGGCGGGATTGCAGAAACTTTGAGGCCGTTGGGGACTCGTCTTGTGGCTCGCACCTATGCCGGCATCCTAGCCCTGGTCGGAATGCTTTTCGTGCTCTTTCGCGCCTTCAAGAACGGTGCTGGGTTCGACGGAACGATTCTCCAAGCCATGACTGCGATGGGACTGCTGGCTGCCGTGGGGCTGATTGTCGGTACGATTGCCGCGGCAACGATCGACGAATCGGTACGCAGAAGGATGCAAGCCGAGATCGACGCAGAGCAAACGCCAACAGCAAACTAAGCGCCAAAACGGACCGTCCATAAACATTCGAGAATGGATTCTCGTTCAGGGATCGCCGCGCTGCGGTGGTCTAAGGAAGCATCACGGAGGATTGCATGATAACAGCGACTCTTACCTCAGAAGATGCCATTGCCCAGCAGGATGAATGGGCCGAGGTTTGGCAGCAATTCAAGAAAAACCCCAGCAGCCGCGA
>JBGTMM010000546.1:0-5341 GCA_041743635.1 Bythopirellula sp. | reverse complement strand
CGTGCCGACCCCAGTCCCATTGTCCAAAACAACGCAGGATGAACGAAAAAATCTAAGAGCGTTGAGCTAATCAAGCCGCCCACAATCACCGTGGCCACGGGGTAGAGTATCTCTTTTCCAGGCTCGCCTGCTGATAAGGTCAAGGGAACGAGCGCGATGCCGGCGGTGAGGGCGGTCATCAGCACGGGCGCCAGTCGTTCCAAGCCGCCGCGAACAATCATTTCCTTGGTCCAGCCTTCGCCCTCATATTTTACCAGATGCAGGTAGTGGTTCAGCAACAAAATACCGTTACGCGAAGCCACGCCCACGAGTGCAATGAAGCCAACCATGGCGGCCACGGTGAGGGTTTGCTGCGTGACCACGAGCGCCGCCACGGCCCCAATGAACGCCATGGGCAGTGCCGCCATCACTTGGAGCGACAAATTAATCGAGTGAAACATCGTGAACAGCACCAGGAAGATGCCCACCAACGATGCCAGAAACAATAGCGCAATCGTTCGTGAGGCTGACTGTTGGCTCTCGAATTGCCCGTGATATTTCAAGAAGTAGCCGGTGGGCAGGTTGGCTTCAATCGGTGCCAAGCGCTGCTTGATTTCTTCGACCACGTCGACAAGGCCACGATCACGGACATTGCATTGCACCACGATCCGGCGACGGACTTGCTCGCGACTCACCGTGTTCGGCCCGCCCGCTTTGTAAATTCGCGCAACGTCTTCAAGTTTCACGGAGCCACCCGAAGGGATTTCGAGCACCAGTCGTTTGAGGGCCTCGATGTCTTCGCGATACTGCTCATCAAGCCGTACGAGCAAGTCGAAAGTCCGTTGGCCATCGAGAACCTGCGAGACAATTTCTCCTTGCATGGCCGTTTCGACGAATTCATTGATGTCGCTGCGTCGCAGACCAAACTGTTCGAGCTTGTAGCCGTCGGCCTCAATACGAAGCTGAGGAATGATGACTTGCTGCTCGACTTGCAAATCCCGTACCCCTTCGACACCGGCAATGGCTGCTTGGATTGACTGCGCCTCACGCCTGAGAACATCGAGATCGTCGCCGTAGAGTTTTATAGCCACCTGCGCCTTCACTCCCGAGAGCATGTGAGAAATGAGGTGGGCCAAGGGTTGCTCAACGGCCGTAACGATGCCCGGAATATCCGCCAATGCCTCGCTGATTTCCTCGATCACCTCATCGCGGGATCGCTCGGTTTCCGGGTCAATCGTGGCGATGATCTCCGTGACATTGACCCCCTCGGCATGCTCGTCAAGCTCGGCGCGACCAGTCTTGCGAACAAAGGCGGTTATCTCGCCAATTTCTTGCAGGCGCCTCTCGACTTGGCGCGAGATTTCGTTCGACTTCTCCAGGGAGCTACCCGGGGGGAGCGAGACATTGACCTGAATGGCACCTTCGTTAAACGGTGGCAAGAAATCGCGGTCGAGTCGCAATAATGCCAACATGGCTATGCCGACCATCGCCACCGTGACCAGCAGGATCAGCTTGGGAACGCTCAAGCTAAAACGAATCACCCGGTCGGCAACCCATTTCAAGCCCCTGAGGACGAAGCTATCTCTTTCGTGCTCCACCAGTTTCGAGTTTCCCAGAAGCCAATAGGAAAGGACGGGAGTCACCGTCAGCGAAACCAGCAGCGAGGCGAGGATCGACACGATATAGGCAATACCCAACGGCGTGAACAGTCGGCCTTCCATCCCTGAGAGGGCAAAGAGCGGGACGAAGACCAAGACGACAATCATTGTGCTGAACACAATCGAATTGCGGACTTCGACGCTGGCCAGGTAAACCACTTGCAGCGGATGTTTAGGGGTAGGATTATGTCGGTTTTCCCGCAACCTACGGAAGATGTTTTCCACGTCGACAATCGCGTCATCAACAAGCTCGCCGATGGCGACGGCCAAACCGCCGAGGGTCATGGTGTTGATCGAAAGCCCAAATGCGGCGAAGATCAAGGTTGTCATCACGAGGGAGAGTGGAATCGCGGTCAGAGTGATAAAAGTGGTTCTCAGATTGAACAAAAACAAAAACAGAATTATCATCACCAGTATGGCACCGTCTCGCAAAGCCGCCATGACGTTTTCAATCGCCAAATCGATAAACGTCTCTTGTTGATAAAGTTCTGGCAGAATTCTCACATCGGATGGTAAAGACGGCCTGAGTTCTTCCAGGGCGGCGACGACCGCTTGGGTCACTTGCCGGGTGTCGGATTTCGGCTGCTTGTTGATCGTGAGCACCACGGCGGGGCCGCCGTCGAAGGTTCCCTCGGCCGTGCGGGTGTAAGCCGCGCTATCTCCGCGCTTGACTTGTGGTCCTTCGAGAATACGGGCTACCTGCGAAGGTGTGATGGATTGCCCGTCGCGCTCGACGACGACGACTCGGCCGATTTCGTCAATCGTCTTGACGCGCCCCAAGGCACGCACGAGCAATTCATTCGGCCCTTGCTCGTCAAGGTATCCTCCTGCGGAGTTTTGATTGCTTTCGCGGAGTGCCGTTTTGACTTCTTCGAGCGTGACGCCAAATCGCACCAATTCGTTGGGATCGACCAAAACTTGGAACTGCTTGCGCTCTCCTCCCATCACAACGACCTGGGAAACGCCCGGGATGGTAAGCAGCCGTGGCCGAACCACCCAATCCGCCAGAGTTCTCAGTTCCATTGGCGGAGTTTTGCCACCCTCGCTGTACATGCCGACGATGTGAATTTGCCCCATGATGGACGAGATGGGTGCCAACTGCGGCTTAACGCCTTCCGGCAGTTGGTCCGCGACGAGCGCTAATCGCTCGTTGACAATCTGGCGATCATTAAAAATGTCGGTTCCCCAATCGAATTCGACATAGACCACCGAGAGCCCCACACCCGAGGAGCTCCGCACGTCTTGCACGCCGGTGGCTCCATTGAGGGCTGTCTCGAGCGGAAACGTGATGAGCGTCTCCACCTCTTCGGGTGCCATCCCGGGGGCTTCCGTCATGATGACGACACGCGGTCGGTTGAGGTCGGGAAACACATCGATGGGCAATTGCATCGCTTGCCAGCCACCATACACCAACAGGAATACGGAAATGGCGATGACAAGGAGGCGATTCTGCAGCGAAAAGCGGATGACGGCATTCAGCATGGACGATCTTTCTCGCCGATTAATGGCTGTGGCCGGCATGGGGATCGACCCCACCGCCAGCTTTATTCTTGAGTGCCAGGTGCATTTGGTAGGCACCTTCTCCTGCAATCACGTCGCCGGGGAACAGCGATCCATTATTGGCGACGACTACGGCATCGCGATCACGATGCTCGACATGTACCGACACGCGATCAAAGTGATCGCCATTTTGGCGATAGACATACGCTTCAGCACCTTCGTCAACGATCGCTTCGACCGGTAGAACTAGTTGTTTCTCCCAGCGCTCAATGGGCACGCGAAGTTCCATCCGCTGGCCAGGCTTAAATCTCCATTCGATAAACCGGCGACCTGGCACGGTTTCTTGATCCAGGACGATTTCGTTCGGCAAGCGTAAGTAGAACTTAAAGGCGCGCGAGTCAGGGTCAATGTGATCCGACAAGTACAAAAGCTTCAATCCATCGACGACTTCCTTTTGCTTGTCACCCACCAAGAGTGTCCCTTCAACATTCCAATCTTGTTTCGCGGCTTCTCGCAGCCGTGCCGCATCGTCCTCAAAGGCGCGCCCTTCGATAAAGAGCTCGCAATGATCTGCGAGGACTGCTAACTCTTGACCGGTTTCGACTTGTTGCCCTTGCGAGACAGGCAGTTTTTGTACATGAAACAGATGATCACCCTCACAGCCGTCGTCCTTGTGAACGTGTCTGGGAGCATTGATCGTGATAGTGCGCAGTAACTGGCGTGTGGTAAGGATGTTCTCCACCTGTTCTTCGGCGAGCCCATGCACAACGAGCGCTTGCCGCTCGGCGAGAAGAGAGGCTTCCAGCTTTTGTTTTTCGTACTCTTGTTCGAGTATTCTGCGGCCTGCAATAACTCCTTCGGGCATCGACTGCAACCGATCTAGTTCGCGATTCACCACATTGAGACTTTCAGACGTGCGGAGAAAATCGCGTTGAGCCGCGACCATCGCTTCATTGGTGATCCGCAACTCGAAGAGGGGACTGTTCGCTTCGACCCCTTGCCCCTCGACGGCATAGATTTCGGTCACAATCCCCGAGATGGAGGCAGTGATATGGATGCGGCTCCGTCCCGGCCGTTCGGCGACAATCGCGGGCAGGGCGAGCTTTTTATCAAAATCGCTCTTTTGGACTTCGAAGGGCTCGAAGCCGATGTTCTTCAAGCCGTTGGCGCTCAGCTCAATCGAGCTACCCTCATCATGATCGGCATGATCGTGTTCCTCTTCGTGCTCACCTGCGTGATCGTGATCGTGGTCCGCGGTCGATGCCGCTGTCAGGCGCGTGGAATGGGCGTCGCCGCCTGGCCACCATTTTTCACGGCTGATCAAGGCAACTACGGCAACACAGAGGAGACCTGCTCCTAGGAATAAGGGCAGGAAGTTAGTTGACGCTGGAATGTTAGTTTTAGACATGCGAGTGAGTTCCCCTCGAAATATGACGCAAGCATGTGGACGAGGAAAGAGAAATCTGTTGCAAGGAAAGCACACGCAGAAGTGTCTGCGTAAGGTGCCCACGAGCGGCGAGAGTCGCCACAATCAGATCAGAAGAACGCCGAGCGCCAAATGCGAGCGCACCGGTGGCGCGGGGGGAGACTCGGCAAGTGTTGTCAGATTTTGTGTCAGCGTGGCGAAGATTTGAGTCGAGACCTCGGCGCACATAACCCCCACAGCTGTAAAGGGAGAAGTCAGCGCGAGATCGATACTGCCTGACGACGCCACCCATTGGCACTTCGCATGGTCGCAGTCGTGATCCTCACCGGGAGCGTGATTGCCAGGAACTGTCGTATCGTGGCAGTGATGATGCGATTCACCATGGCCGGCATGCGCGCCAGAAACCGCGGGAAGTTCATGAGACGCGGCGAAATGCACCGTATGAGAGCAGCATCCCACGATGGCATGGCCAAAGATACTAACAACGGTCAAGATCGCAATAACGCTGTTCATATTTCACGCACTCTGGAAGCCAATCACAAAGTATTGTCTTCATCGCCATTAGCGTCTACATCATTTTAACGGAAATCTGGCGTTAATCAACTTATTCATTCCGGCGGGGCCGCTAGACTATCCGTCAGGAGCAGACCGTCGATCTTGACATGACTTTCCCAAAGAGAATCAAGGGCGTCGAGGTAAGCCAGATTTGTTTGTGCGTAGGTGCGTTGCGCCGTCAGCAAGTCGAGATAGCCGACTTCACCCTGCGAGTAGCCAAGTC
>JBGTMM010000545.1:0-3274 GCA_041743635.1 Bythopirellula sp. | reverse complement strand
ACGCCGCCAAACGCGTGCCCCCCTCGGCACGCTTGCCCATGCTTGGGTCCTCCATTGGGAGTCAGTTTCTACTTGGTAGCAGAAACATAAACCCATGGAGGCCCTTGCGCTTACATCAATTCAATTCCCGGACACCCTCAGCTAATTGTGTGATATTCAACGGCCAGAAACTGTGTGCGTACATTAGCTTCGTCCATCTCAGCGGCAGCAAGAATCTTTTGTGCAGCTAAGGCATCGCCTTCCGTTAGCCAGTTGATTTTTTCAATGATAGGCGCGGGAAGTTGGAAACGGCTGCTGCTATTGATTACATCTGCGACAACAGGAGTTACTCTCTTAAACCAATTCGATAGTGTACATGAAACTTTCCTATGAACTTTGTGCAAGTACATGCTTCGCAGTTTCCTTACCCATTTGTACCGCGTTTCGGTATCCAACACGATTGGAACGAAATTCAACAGCCGCTGAGCAATCTCGCCGCTCATTCTTACACTGCCCGATTGCCAAAGTGCGTACGTACGTTTGGCGTAGGTTAATGCTCTCTTACCGTGTTGTTGACCATAGAGCTGAAATACTAAGTCGAGTTTGTAAGTCGGAAGCGCAAGAAAGATTATCTCGACTTCCTTGTCAATGCCGGCAACTGCTTCCGAAAACGCTTGGCGATCCGCAGCAGTGCGTGATTCGGGACGCTGTCTACGGGTGCGGCGGTAAGATTGGCGATATCTAGACATCAAATTAGCTCAAATTAGAGGCTTTGCGAATTCTATTTGAACAGCTATAGCTTGCTTTGCAAGGCATCCTCTGCCGGATTTTTGGAGTGTTAACGTGACAAATCGGCGAAAAGAATTGTCTATTTAAGGGTGCCACATGTTTTGTTCATGTCTTGATGCTTGACTGTTTTAGCATCTTAGAACAAGAGTAATTTCTAAGCCCACCATAGCCGACGATCCTCCGCCCCTCCGCGGCTCTGCGGTAAAAATTCCCCTGGCCAAAAATCCTGGCGGAATTGGCCGCGCCGATTTGCTAAAATGACCTCGCGCTCCTGCCGCGCGCGTTCGTTGAATAACTAAAATTATGCCAACTTGGTCACGAAAAATGCGCTGCCAAGTTCGCCAAGTTCACCAACATTACCAACATGAAAAAACTGCCGAGAATCTTTGGCCGGGCGAAGCGGTTCGTTTCTTATTCCATGAAAAACGTTGAAATGACACTGTTGAACTCACGCGCTGCTGCTCTGGTGCGTGATATAACAAGCCGCGCTGCCGCGCTCTCGATTCAGATCGAAACTGCCGTGTGCGGCACGACCCTCATCGATTGCGGCATCAACGTGCCGGGCAGCCGTGAGGCGGCGATTCTCTTAGCCCGCGTATGTCTCGCCGATCTGGCCGAAGTGGTTGTCGATGATTTGACTACACCCTGGCCCACGGTGACGGTTTTAACAGTTGATCCCGTGCGAGCGTGCCTGGCCTCCCAATACGCCGGCTGGGAACTCAAAGGCGAAAAATTCTTCGCCATGGGTTCAGGCCCAATGCGGGCCGCGGCGGGGCGCGAGGCTTTGTTCAACGACATTGGCCATCGCGAAACCGCAAGCGAATGTGTCGGGGTGTTGGAGGCGAGCAAGTTGCCACCTGACGCGATCTGCTTGGAGATGGCCGAAAATTGTGATGTCGAGGCGGAGCGGCTGGCGCTACTTGTGGCACCCACGCATTCGCTCTGTGGCACGCTGCAAATCGTCGCCCGCAGTGTTGAAACAGCCCTGCACAAATTGCATGCTTTGAAGTTCGATCTCACACGGATTGTCGCCGGCCGTGGATCGGCGCCGCTGCCGCCGCTGGCCCAAGACGACTTCGCCGCCATTGGCCGCACGAACGACGCAATTCTCTACGGGGCACAAGTCACGCTGGAAGTTCGTGGTGACGACGAATCGGTCCAAAAGATTGGGCCCAAGATTCCCAGCGTCGCCTCGGCCGACTATGGCCGTCCTTTCGCCGAAATCATGGCCCACTACGACAACGATTTTTACCGCGTTGATCCCCTGCTTTTCAGCCCCGCGGAGATTGAGTTGGTGAATGTTGAAACAGGCAATCGCTTCCGCTTCGGCAAAACCAATCAAGAGATGCTGCAGCGTTCATTCCTGACACTAACCACTAACCACTGACCACTGATTACTGCCCACTTATGCACATCGCTGTTCTTGGCAACACCGGCAGTTGGTACACGAACGATCTCACGCGAGCAGCGGGCAATCGCCACGAGATTCTGCCGGTCAGCTATCAGGAGCTCGCCTCGACAGTCGACGCCACCACCACTGTTTTTACTCAAACCGTGGCACTCAATGAAATCGACGCCGTGCTCGTGCGTTCCATGCCGCCGGGCAGCTTGGAGCAAATTATCTTTCGCATGGATGCACTCGCCAATCTGGCCGCGTCAGGCATCAAGGTGATAAATCCACCGCGAGCCATCGAAGTGGCCGTCGACAAATACCTCGCCACCACGCGCCTTGCCGCCGCCGGTTTGCCTGTGCCCCGCACCATCACCTGTCAAACCGTCGAACAAGCCCTTGCAGCCTTTGCAACTCTCGGCGGCGACGTAGTACTGAAACCGCTCTTCGGTAGCGAGGGCCGTGGCATCGTGCGGCTCAGCGACGAAACCGTCGCCCTCCGTACATTTAAGGCACTCGAGCAAGTCGGTTCCGTGTTTTACTTGCAAGAATTCATTGAACATGAAGGTTGCGATTTACGCCTGCTCGTCATTGGCGACGAAGTGCTCGGCATGAAACGACGTAATCCCACCGATTGGCGAACCAACATCAGCCGCGGAGCAACTGGAGAACGACTTACCGTCACCAGCGAACTAGCCGAACTGGCCCGCCGCGCAGCCAATGCCGTGGGCGCACCACTCGCCGGGGTGGATTTGCTTCCCTCGCGCGATGGTCGGCTGCTGGCGATCGAAGTGAATGCGGTCCCCGGCTGGCGGGCCTTGGCCTCAGTCACCGGTGTCGACGTCGCGGCGAAAGTGCTCGATTTTTTGGAAAACACCTGATGCAGTAGGTTTGCGAACTGCTGGAGCGTAAAATTAACCCGGCGGCCGCGCCAGCCAAAAACTTCTGGAACATCCTCATGCCCTTTACCGTCAGCTTTCAAGAACCGCTCTGGCTCGTGCTTCTCGCACTCGTGCCGGTGGTCTGGCTCTTGTCGAGGCGGAGCATGGGTGCCCTTGGCGGTTGGCGGGCATTTTTGGCCAACACACTACGGTCGCTGGTGCTCATCGGGGTAAT
>JBGTMM010000544.1:0-4050 GCA_041743635.1 Bythopirellula sp. | reverse complement strand
CTCGGCTTCGAGCTGTTTGAGGTGGGTCAGGTTGTACGACGACATTGCAGTCCTAAAGTGTCCTAAGAAGAAACGGCGAGGGGGTTGCCGCGAGGGGGCTCGCAACGGCCGGGAAGTTCAAGTTTGCATAATCCGTAGAATCGCTAGTTTAGGTTTATGGGGGCGGGAAAACAACTCGAACCGGCGGTCCGTTGGCCTTGCCGTGGGCAAAAAACGGGGGCAATCGGGGCCGGCAACAGCGGCAAACTCTTGTAACACTGTGAAAACAGGAGATAATGGAACGAGCAGGGGTGGGAGAAGCACACAGTCTTTGAGGCCAGTGATTGAGTGCAGAGCCCGACAGGCTTATCTCTTCTAGGAACAGAACTTTGAATCTGCCGGCACATCCTTTTGATGGGCGGCTTTTTGATGGTCGGCTGACTCAATTCCGCTTTGCTTGAATATGTTGATGCCCGAGGTCGATCCGCCGTTGCGACGGCCCCAGATTGCGATAGTCCAGATAAGTTCGCCCATGCCCATGTTATTGCCCACTTTCTGCCGCTTGCCTCGCGCCATGAAAATCGTGATGCGGGCCGGATTGTTGCTCTTGGTTCCGTGCGGCGGGAACATAGCCGTTGCCAACTTTTTCGATGATATCGGCTACACGCAATTAGAGAACACGCTCTCTAGCATTGGCATTCCCTTGCCGCTGGGCACTGGCGTGCCGATTTCCCTGGTCGAGGCGGGCGGCTCGGGCAATCGCAGCTATTGGCCGAACACGGGGAACAGCGAATTCATTGCCAACAACGATCCTTTGGATATCGCCGTCGCGTTCACCGACGGCAGCGACGTGCCGGATAAGAAGGTTTCGAACCACGCCACCAGTCAGGCACGGAGCTTTTTCGGCAATGTGTCGAGCGTTGCGCCGGCTGCGAATGTCGTGACCGTCTACGAGGCGGGATACTTTTTACAAGATCAGCTAGGTGCCCCCACGGGCGGCACTCCCGAGGTTTTGGATTTCCGTGTGCAGAACCACAGTTGGGTGGGCACCTTTGATGACACAAGCGGTACGCCTCCAACCCCCCAAGAACTTGCCGAGGACGTTTCCGCGCTGCGGCGGTTCGACTTCCTGATCGATCGCGACAACCTGACGGCCATTGTGGGCTTGGGGAACGGCACATCCGCCCCGCTGCCACGGCTACTAGGTCAAAGCTACAACTCGATCGCCATTGGCCGCACGGACGGCTTGCACAGCACGGGGCTGACGAATATAGCGGACTACGGAACCGGGCGGAGCAAGCCCGATCTGGTTGCTCCGCGGACGACGACCAGTTCCGCCACTTCGACCACCAGCTCGGTCGCTACTCTGCTGCACGGCGTGGTCGCCGGCACGGACGCGAGCAAGAGCCAAGTGATGAAGGCCATGCTGATGGCGGGAGCCACCAAGAACGAGTTTACCAGTTGGACACGTTCGACCACCCAGCCGGTCGACGACACATTCGGGGCCGGCGAAGTGAACGTATTTAATAGCTATTTGATGACGCAGGGGGGACGCTACGCGGGCACGAACGCGCCGGAGGAAGCCGTCGGTTCGCACGGCTGGGATTACCAGACGATTCAACCCGGCGCGGGTAACGAATTAAAATACAATTTTGTGATCCCCACGGGAAGCACGGCTCCCGAACTCTCCATTTTGCTCACCTGGAACGTGGACGTGAGCAGCGGTTTCGGCAGCCAAACACTCGCCAATATGAATTTGACGCTCACCGATTCGCTCGGTGAGATCGTCGATCAAAGCCTCAGCACGATCGAAAACGTCGAGCATATTTATATTGGAGCAGGGCAGGGGGTCGCTCATCTCGACCCCGGTACGTACACGCTGACGATCACCAGCGATACCGAGCGCGATTTCGGCCTCGCCTGGCGCACGTCGACATTGTTCGATGAAGAGTCGGGGGATTTCGATGAGGATGGTGACATCGATGGCCGCGATTTTCTCGCGTGGCAACGTGGCTTCGGCACGCTCATTAATGCCACGCGCGCCCAGGGCGACGCCAACGGCGACGGCGACGTGGACAGCGCCGATCTGATGGTCTTTCACAACCAGTTCGGCCCGCCCGTGGTCGATCCCCCCATGGCCCTCATTTTTGCCGTCCCCGAACCAGGCAGCGCGGTGCTCATCGGCAGTGGCATGCTGCTATTCCTGTTCGCGCGGCGGCGGTGTGTGTGAACGCACGGGCTGTAAGCCCCAAGCGGGATCCTGGCAAAGAACGCGAACCAAGAAGTGCTGCTTGACTCGGAGTCAAGTCATTCTTTTAAGCAGCCTAACTTTCTTTATGTATCCTAATATCGGTTGCTCAGCCAGCTGGAATTCGAGCAACGTTAAACCGTTAGAAACGTCGTTCTCATAGGGCTTCTCGGGTACGGCGAGAGCTCATCGGACAGAGGCTTCGTCCCGTTTGAGTAGGTATTTGGAGTCGGACGGAGCTGTTTGAACGCCTTAGCGGTCAAATACGGGGGCCGGTTTTCGTATTGGGGACCGGCGACGGTCGCTTTTGTTTGCAACCTCAAGAGAAAAGCCTAGCCAGGGAGTTCAGTGCGGCGGCAATGAGTAGCGATTGGTTGCGATCTCCTCAGAGTTTCCGCGTACCGAGAAAACGGTCCTTTGCCGAATAGTCGCACGCGCAACGAACTTGGTAGAACTACTCGCTGCATTTCGGCGAGCAGTCCAGCGCACATCGGCATGCAGCTCTCGACCGCAAATAGGGTACTACGGTCCTGAACACCTCGCGCGCAAGGCTTCTACTAGTCGCGGCAAACTCTGCGAGGTTCGCGCTTGTGTCACCAGGATCCATTACCGATCCGCTTTCGTTGCTACTTCTTATCTGGGGACGCGGCCGGCGCTCGCCGCTTCCTTATTTGGAAAAATGAGATCTCCGTTGTCGTCGTAGTCTAGCCTCAGCGGCCCGGAGACAACTTCACCCTCCGCATCGAACGAACCCTCTTTGCCCTCCAGCAGTGTTAACAGACGTTGACCGTGACGGTCTATGAGGTCAGCGATCTTTCGAAGTGCAGCCGTTGCAACTTTCGGCGTCGTTCCGCGACGCATCGTCAGCCACAGCAACGACTCACCGCTCATGGGAACCATCTCGAAGTGCAAATGATCTCCGTCCGCATCGACCTCTGGATAGATAAGTTGTCCGTCATTGTCACGGGTAGCGGGAATCTGCTGCAAATCCGACGGTGTCGGACGCTGGAGCGATAGGTTGAGTCCGAATGATTCAGAAGCATGTTCCGCCGGCATGTTGCAGATCCTCTTTACACGTCACGTATCATATCTTGCGCCCCCAATAGTACCCACGACGCGTCTTAGCTCCCGCCCTTTTCTACGGCCGGTGAAGACGTAAGGTTTTCACTGTCGTTGAGACGCCACGAGATTTGTGGCCGTGGAGAACGCCAGCTTTACTGCCAAGTTGGCAGTAAAAAACAACGTGCGGGGAATTACTTGCCAAAATGGCAACTGTCATTTTTGCCTTCAGGGTTGAATCCTAGTTGGAAAACCTTTCTGGCGCAAAAACTTGCGCGCATGACCACCTGTGCCGTAGGGATTGGCACCAACATTGCTTTTCGAGTCCAGCAAGCGGCCCCGACGGCGGGCTACGAATCCGACTAGGCAGTCTCAAGAGCTATAGGAGGTACTAAAATGAATAATGCACTTGCGAGCAATCGTTTGCGTGAATTCACTCCTGGGAACTGGAGCGATCAGTTGGAACACGTTGTAGACCAGTTTTTCGGTTCAGCTGGCGGGCGCGGAATCCAAGCATACTACGTTCCCGCGTGCGTTTGGGAAGACAGCCATTCATATCACGTGGAGATGGACCTCCCGGGCGTAAGACGCGAAAACGTCGATCTAACTTTCGAGAAGGGTACGCTTAGGATTACAAGCGAGCGGTCAGCACCTCAGGAGTTTAGCTCCGCTCTTGTGGATGAGCGCCGTTACGGCAAGGTTAGCCGCACCGTGACGCTGCCGGAATCGATCGATCCGGAATCCATTGCAGGAAAACTCACCGA
>JBGTMM010000543.1:0-1765 GCA_041743635.1 Bythopirellula sp. | reverse complement strand
GCACATCAGTCCCCCACAGGCGGGAAACCAGAGGGCGACAGTAAAAAAACTAGATTCCCGCCTGCGCGGGAATGACGATACTGGCAAGTTAGTTTAGAAACGCCCGGGCCGCAGCTTCTTCTAGCGAATAAAGTCTTCTGGGTCAACAGTTTAAGAACCACATCCGTAGTTAGAATTAATTGTCAAACAAACCATTGTCAAAAATCGTGGGACGGGTAGGATAACTAGGGTAAGGAACAGTCAAGTTTTTTTATGGTAACGACTTATGTCATTCCCCCAACAACTCCCTGATGCAGCTCAGAATTTCGGTGATCGCGAGATCGTCGAGTACCTCCGCCGCCAAGGTGCTGTCACCGTGCAGGACTTGGTGGACTTTGCGGGGGTGACGGCGACGGCCGTCCGGCAACGGCTCACGCGGTTAATGGACCAAGGCCTGATCGTCCGTGAATCAGAAACGGCGGGTCGAGGGCGGCCCACTCACCGCTATTCGCTGTCGGTTGCAGGTGTTCGTTCGAGCGGGAATAACTACGAAGATTTGGTGAGCGTGTTGTGGACGGAGATTCGCGCCGTGAAAGACCCCGACGTTCGTCATGGCTTGCTGAAACGGATTGTCAGTCGCCTGGCGGAAATCTATCGCGAACAGGTCAAGGGCGAATCGGTCACCGAGCGGATGGAATCACTCGTCGAATTGATGCGCGGACATGACGTGCCATTTGAAGTTGTTGAACCCAAACTGGGCCAGTTGCCAGTGCTCAAGGCGCTCGCCTGTCCTTACCCGAGTTTGGCGGAGCAGGATCGCACGGTCTGTTCAATGGAAAAGATGTTGTTCGCGGAGATTTTGGGAAGCGGGCTGCGTTTGAGTGATTGCCGCTTGGATGGGACCACGCATTGCACATTTGATATGAATCCCCAGATGGCCTCGTCGGTGACGTAGTAGTACCTAGCCACTGGGTAAATACCGTGTTACGCTTGATAGGTTATAACGGTTTCTGGATGGACCAGTGACCTGAGACATTTTGAAAATGGACCAACGTTAATTGGGAAGAGTGTTATGAGTCAGCCATGGATTGAAGGTCGCTTTGAGGAGAACGTCATCACCACGACCGTCGAGCAAGCCATTAACTGGGCCCGGCAGTCGAGCATTTGGCCGATGACGTTTGGCCTCGCCTGTTGTGCCATCGAAATGATGGCGGCGGGAGCCAGCCGTTTCGACATGGACCGGTTTGGGGCCGGCGCGTTTCGTGCCACTCCTCGGCAAGCGGATTTAATGATCGTGGCGGGGACGGTGACCTACAAAATGGCGAGCCGCGTGCGTCGACTGTACAACCTGATGCCTGATCCGAAATTCGTGATTGCCATGGGTGCTTGCACGGTCGGTGGCGGACCTTACTTCAAGTATGGCTATCATGTGGTGAAGGGCGTCGATTTGGTCGTGCCCGTGGACGTGTACGTCCCCGGTTGCCCGCCACGTCCCGAAGCGTTGCTCGAAGGCCTCATGCGCATCCAAGACAAGATCAAGGGCCATCGCATCGGCAAAACGGCTGGTTCGGCTGGCACAGGCCTGTTGGGTCGCAAGCTGGACGACGAACTTCCCATGCCCCATCACAGCGGCTACGTCGCCGCCGAGGTGGATATCGATCCCGTTTACGATCATCAAAAGATTACTGGGTAATGTGATGAATTTAGACGCAGTGCGAACTTTCTTGGTGGCTGAACCGTTCGAGTAGCGGAGCGATCGTCACAACCTTTGGAACGTCAACCGACA
>JBGTMM010000542.1:0-3636 GCA_041743635.1 Bythopirellula sp. | reverse complement strand
TTGGCTTTGGCAAGAAAAAGCAAAGCCGACCGACGCTCCGCAACACGATCTCCAAGGCTTGGCTGTGGCCAAGATGGGACTTTCTCAAATGACCGACCTCACGGGTCGCGTGGTTCGCGCACCACGTGTCGCTCGCGCGGCGTAACTTGCTCAGCGCGAAACCGCAAGCGGACAGCCTGCCGCGCGAGCGGTAGGACCTGCGACTCGCGGTGTCGCCGTTAAAAGCTCAGCATCTTGCGATACTCCGCCATGCGCTCGTCGATATCGGCGCGGGTGATTTCCGTGAGCCGTTCGAGCCCAAAACCTTCGACGTTGAAACTTGCGACGAGAATGCCGTAGGCCATCGCGGTTTTGAGCGTGTCGGGGTCAAAGTTGTCGCGTTCGGAGAGATAGCCCATCATGCCGCCGGCAAAGCTGTCGCCGGCGCCGGTGGGATCGATCACATTCTGCGTGGGAAACGCGGGGAGCACATAGGTTTCGTGATCGCTAAAGAACATCGCCCCATGTTCGCCTTTTTTGATGATGACAAACTTCGGCCCCATTTCTTTCACGCGATGTCCGGCGGTCACCAGGTTTTCCGTGTCGGCAATCAGCTTGGCTTCGCTGTCGTTGAGTACGAGGCCATCAAGTTGCCCCAGCAGCTTATCGAGATCCTCGCGCGCGGTCGTGATCCACAGATCCATCGTGTCGGCCACGGCCAACCGACGCCCCGGCACTTGCGCAAGCACTTTTAATTGCACCGCTGGCACGCCATTGGCCAGGAACACGTATTTCGCCCGGCGGTAACTTTCGGGCAGCACAGGGTCAAACGCGCCGAACACGTTGAGCTGCACGTCGAGCGTGTCACGGTCATTCATGTTGTCGTGATACCGGCCGGTCCAGGTGAAGGTCTTGCCATCTTTCACCTGATGCAGACCCGAAACGTCGATGCCTCGATCCACGAGCAGCTTGGTATGCTCGGCGGGCCAATCGGCACCGACGACCCCCACCAGCCGCACGCTGGTGAAAAAGCTCGCGGCATAGGAAAAATGCGTCGCCGACCCGCCGAGCAAATTATCCCGGCGCTCGGTGGGAGTTTCGACGTTATCAATGGCAACCGATCCGACAACAACAAGTGGCATGATTTTTCGTGGTGAGTGGCATGTGGCGTGTGGCGTGTGGCGAGCCCGCTTCAGCGGGCGGGGAATAACGCAAAACCGAACCGCCGATTATGCCCGCTCGCACCGCATGATGACAAGGGCCGAGTTGCCCGATCAAGGAACCTCGACTTCTTCGCCACCAGCAATCGTCAGTAGCTTTTTAAACACATCCGGATCAATGTCTTTGCTGATTGCGTGAATGTAGCCATCAGCAAGACCTGCGTGGGACGTGCCTGGATGCATGGATCCGGCTAATCCTTTCATGGGATTCTTAGCGTCAAATTCCCAGTCATCGGGTTTAGTCCAAGTGATGGCGCGATCGTCGTTAACTTGCACAATGGCGATAGTGTTCGAGGTACCGTCCGTAATTTGCTTCATCTTAATACCTTTGTCAGTCCCATTGAGGAAGCTTCCCTCGCCTTTAACTCCAAGATAGTGTGTTCGACCCTCGGTGGGCTGCCAACGAGAGCTTGGATCGAGATAAAGCTCAGGCATCTTGGCAATCAAAGTCTTGTTGTGCTCGCTGTTCCACGGCTCATCGAGACGGAATTGGTTGTAAAGCTCTTGTTGCTCCAAGTAGGGCAAGATGTGTACTCGCCAGCTCAAGAGTGGCTTATCGTCTTTGTAGCTCGCATGGGCGGGGAACGCTTTCGTTGCAGATTCGTAATTCAATAAAGCCAGCATGATTCGTTTCATGTTATTGATCGAAGCAATCCGTCGTGCCGCTTCCCGCGCCGCTTGCACGGCGGGTAATAGCAGCGCCACCAATATTCCCGTAACCGCTGTCGCTGTCAGGGTGCCCATTTCTCCCTCTTGCTGGTCAGCCGTTTGGCGAAAGATAAACAGCCGGCTGCCGTCGCGCTGGGGCATTAGTGCCGACTTGCTCTCCAGAATCATCCGTTCCTGATAGCGGCCCATGGCTTGTTGCACGGGATCGGGGTCACTCTTGAGTTGTGCAATCTGCTGAGCCACTTGTGCGATCATGAGGTCGGAAGTCTTGATGACCAGTTGCTCCAGTTTTTCAGCATCCTCGGCGTTGTTCGCTTCCACAACGAGCTCATTGGTGCCTGGGTGCGACAGGTTCAAACGCAATTCGACAGCCTTAACTAAGTCGGGAGCCATGTACAAATGCTGCAACTCCTGGGGAATCGGCTGCTGCATGAGGGACATGTTCACCAGTGGCCTGAGCGGCACAAAATCGACCGCGACGTATAAATCGTCGTCCGCCGCCGTCAATAATTTTTCGCGTAAACTGCTCTCGGTGGCTTTCAAACCACCGGCAAGAAATTTCTGCAGCGTAGCTTCCGGAGTGGCCAGAATCATATTGTCACTGGGAAAATACAAACTCGGTTCAAGCGGTTTCGGGTTCTTGAAATGCGGTCGCTCACTATCGGCTTGCTGTTCCAGGCTCTTGGTGATCTCCGGATGCAATTTACCCGCCACTGGTGCCGTAAAGCCGAGCGTCACCGTGTAGTTCGGCGGACCAGCCCCGGGAGGTTCCACCGAAACGAGCAGTTGATCCATCTGCAAGGCGTCGATTCCCGTATATTGGACCGAGGCGGCTTGCAAGACTTCCAGCGGCATCATCTTGAAGACCTTCGAATTAAACATCGCCTGCGGCCGGAGCGACACCACGACGCAAGCTTGCGGCAAGAGATACGTGGTGTCGATGGGCGGAGCTTCCTGGGCGATGAGTTGTGAGTTCGGCGTAACCAACGTGAGTAACGCTAGAAACCAACAAAGACTTCGTGTGCCAATGGATTTGGTACTAAACATTAAAACCCTTTCGAAATACCGAGATTTTGCACACCGTCTTGGCATGTGGGGGCATTATAGCGAAGGTTTGACGCGATTGGAATCATCAAAACCGCACCGCCATTCAAGCGGGCGGTGGTATCTTATTTCGCCACGCGGATGCCGCTGAACTGCCACCGCGCGTCAGTGGGAAAGAAATTCCGATACGTGCGGCGGATGTGATCGGAAGAAGTCGCGCATGATCCGCCGCGCAGCACGTATTGATTGCACATGAATTTGCCATTGTATTCGCCAATCGCACCTGAAGCCGGCCGGTAGCCGGGATAGGGGGCATACGAACTGGAGGTCCACTGCCAAACATCGCCAAACATTTGCGACAATCGCGCATCGCCGACAAACCGACCACCCGGATGAATGGCCCAGTTCTCGGCCAGCAGTTCGTCGACAAAATTTCCCCGCAGGGGCACCTCGCTACTCGCGATTTCCCATTCCGCTTCAGTCGGCAATCGTCCCCCCGCCCAGCGCGCGTAGGCATCGGCTTCAAAGAAACTGACATGGCACACGGGCCGCGCGAGATCAAGCGGTAGCTTGCCGGCCAAGCTAAACTCGTGCCAATGATCCTCCTCTCGCTGCCAATACAGGGGAGCCTCCCAATTTTGTTGCTTGACGATACGCCAACCCTCTGCCAACCACAGCGGCGCTTGCTGATAACCGCCGTCGTTGATGAAATTGAGAAACTCGC
>JBGTMM010000541.1:0-3406 GCA_041743635.1 Bythopirellula sp. | reverse complement strand
CGATGCGAGTGCCGTCTCCGGCTTGCTCGCGGCAAATTCTTCGAGCCACAGCAAAAGTGGAGCGACGAATTCATGGGCCGGCACGCCACGATGCTGTACGGCAAACATCTCCGTCGGCTGCGGCAATTGCGGAGCCGCAATCGGCAATTGGCTTGGTTTGTCTGAATCGCACGCCGCCGCGTCGGAAAACCAGCCGAGCTTCACGCGGCTCGTGCCGACGTCGATCGCCAACAATCCGGCTCGCGGCGCTTCGCTCATGTCACCTGCCGCTCTTGTGTAAGCAAGGTGTACGCGCTCCGCACAAGTTCATTGAGGCCCTGACCCGTCACCGCGGAAAACAACTGCACCGGACGACCAATCGACTCCGCGAGTTGCTCGCGAATTTCCTCGGCACCGGGCAGCTCCGCCTTGCTCACCGCCACCACTTCCGGCCGCGCGGCGAGGTCGATGTCATACTGCTCCAACTCGCCGCGAATCGTATGGTAATTTTCCAGCGGGTCGGAACCGTCCATCGGCATGGGCTCCACGAGGTGAATCAACACCCGCGTGCGTTCCACATGGCGCAAAAATTCGTAGCCCAGGCCAGCCCCCTCGTGGGCCCCCTCAATCAGCCCCGGAATGTCCGCCATCACGAACGAATGATCGAAATCGACCTGCACGATGCCCAGGTTCGGAATCTTGGTCGTGAACGGATAGTCGGCAATCTCGGGCTTGGCGCGTGACACACGGCTCAAAAGCGTGCTTTTGCCCGCGTTGGGTTTGCCCAACAGGCCCACGTCGGCGATCACCTTCAGCTCGAACGTGATGCGGCGAACTTCCCCCGCGCCCCCGCGTGTGTGGTCGCGCGGCACTTGGTTGGTCGCCGTTTTAAAACGCGTGTTCCCCTTGCCCCCTTGCCCGCCCCGCGCTGCGATCACCTGATCCCCCGGCTCGGCCAAATCCTTCAAGACGAAATCATGTGCCGCGTCGATCACCACCGTCCCCGGCGGGACAAGAATCACCATGTCCTCGGCATTCGCGCCGTGGCACTTGCTCCCCATCCCCGGCGTGCCTGATTTCGCCCGCCAATGTTTGCGGTGCACCAGCATCTGCAAGCTATCGACCCCCGCCTCCGCCACGGCGATGATGCTCCCCCCACGACCGCCGTCGCCGCCATCCGGCCCGCCGCGCGGCACGTATTTCTCCCGCCGGAAGCTGACGCACCCGTCACCCCCCTTCCCGGCTTCGACATCAACGGTGACACGATCAACGAACATGGGTAGGAAAAGACTTAAGGACGATGGGACTTAGGGACTAAAGGACAAATTTATTGCGCGAGTCTATCATTCTTTACTGCTTTAATTAGGCCGTGCAATGAGGCGAATACTCGCCTGACTTGTTCAAATGCTTGCGAGTATCGCTCTACTGATAAATATCCGAGATCCTTGGACAATAACAGGAAGTATTCGACTTCATTGAGCGAGCCGAGTGCAATTGTAAGGAATCTTAGGTAGTCAACATGAGAATCCCTTGAGGCACCCTCGGCAATATTCGCGGAGACACTTACCACCGCTCTCCGCATTTGACTCGTCAATCCAAATCGCTCACTGTCTGGAAACTTCGCTGTAAGATCATAAACCACGAGAACGAATCCATGGCTGCGCTGCCACGCGACAATGTTCTTGTAATTTCTCGCCATCATGAACATCCCGACGATTGTCTCTTTGTCCTTAAGTCCCTTCGTCCCTAAGTCCTTTAGCCCCAATAAAAAAGGGATGCCACACTGGGCATCCCTGGCATCATGAAATCTCGCTGCTTCGGCGGGACAATCAACCCGCCAACGGCACGATGTTGATCCGTCGGCCTTCGCGGTCGAACTTCACCTCGCCATCAATGAGCGCGAACAGGGTGTAATCTTTGCCCTGGCCGACGCCTTTACCGGGATGAAACTTGTTGCCTAATTGACGAATCAGAATATTGCCGGCGATCACTTTTTCGCCGCCGTAACGCTTCACGCCGCGGCGCTGTCCATTGGAGTCGCGCCCATTGCGGCTGGAGCCTTGTCCTTTTTTATGTGCCATGGCAGTAGAGAGAAAATTCAGGGTTACGTGTGAGCCGCGATTCAACGAATCGCACGGTGCCTAGCCGCGATTCAACGAATCGCAGGGTGTCCGGCTTTAGCCCGTCGATTCTAGCGATAAATCCACTGATAGGCAATCCCTTCGCGCACTCCATAGACGCCCGCCCTGCCGGGGGCCGATCCGTAGCGGATTTCCGTCTCATTTTCGTTGTAGGAATCGCCGGGACGCCAGAAATTGAGCTGCAAAACCTTGCGAGTAAAAGTGCGGCCCGTGCCGGGAGCCGCCCCCGCCTGAAAATCCGCCGAGTCGATCCATTGGTACGCGTTGGTCAGCCCGCTCACGTAAATCGCAAAGAAATCCAGCTCGGGATCAATGTCTTCCCAAGTCGCCACGCCCCACAGGCCACCCACGGCCCGACCTGTTTCAGGCTCTAGCAGCTTCTCCGAGATCTCGACATTGTTCAGCAGTTCTCCCTCGGGCAATTCACGCCGCTCAATCGCCTCGACCGCCGCGGGCATAATGCGATCCATGTAGGACTTGCGCACCGAGTTGCCTTGGCGATCGCTATCTAAACTCGCGAGCATGAATTGCGGCACGAATCGCTGCGGACCCATCGACTGCTCAACCGTGGTGAAGGTGCCATCCTCATTCTCTTTGGGAGCGAGACCGGCCCCCGTGTTCCGCACGCGGTAGACCATGTACCACACCAGTTTGCGCTGCATCTTGCCCGTGGGTTGCGGAATGTCGACGGCCAACATTCGCAGCGGCTTGAATGAAAATTCCAAGCCCCAAATGTCGCGACGGAATTCAGCGTCCTTGGCCATCTCATACAGGGTGCGGGTCTCGGAAAGCAGGTTTGGCTTCCATTGCAAATCTTTTTGCGCGCGTATCTCAACAATGTCATGCACACCGACCGTGTCAGCCGGGTCAAGTTGCGGGGGAATCGTGGTCAATACGCCGGGCGCGAACTGCGTCCCCGTGCTCACCAATTCATCCGCTTCTTGCGCGCGAACCTCACCACCGACCGCGAGGCCCAGCACGGCCATCGAGGCCAAGACTTTCCAAGAAATGAAAATAGTAGCTGCGCCGCGCATAAAATCTCTGTTCGCAAAATAGGTCGGGAACGGGCGCTATCATGATAGGCGCCGTGGCTCTCCTTTAGTATAAATACCGCCCAGCGCCGCGGCAAACTTTCCCCACAAAGCGAGCGGGGGACGTAAGTCCCCTGCAAAGACCATCACGCACCCCGCAGAACCGGCAAAACCGTCAACACCTTAGGGCTCGGGAATTTCCAGATCGCGGCAGATTTTACGCGCGAGGTACTCATTGACTTCTCGGTGTCTTGG
>JBGTMM010000540.1:0-4712 GCA_041743635.1 Bythopirellula sp. | reverse complement strand
GTCACACCTTGATTTTCGGGTAGAGGGACTTGAGTTTACAGCGCGCGTCGCGGATTTTCATTTGCCAATCGACTCCGCGTTGCGTGGAGTTGACGTCGGTCGACCAAGCGGCGATCTCGGACTGCAAGGTCGTGAGTTTTCCAAACCGCCGTCTCGCAACGCACTGCCTCGTCAAGGCGCTCAGTTCATTCTCGGCGATGTTCAGCCAACTGCCGTGCTTGGGCGTGTGGCAGAACTCGATTCGTCGGACCAGCGCCCGGGCACGCGCCGGTGGAAACGCCTCGTAGAATGCGCCGATCGTGTGCGTGTTGAGGTTGTCGCACACCAGGGTCACCATGGGGCACTGCCGATAACGTCCTTCCAGCAGACGGGCGACCTCGACGGCCCAGTCCGGCTTGGTCCTGAAGGCCCGCGCCGTCGCCTCGCGCCAACCGGCCAACGGCTCGGTAAACAGGAAGATGCTCGCCGTGCCGGCACGCTCGTATTCGTAGTCGATGCGCCGGACGTGTCGCTTCGTGGCGGGAAGCGGCCGCCGTGTTTCCTTGACCAGTTGCACCGGCTGCTCGTCCATCGAGAGCACCGGATGGTCCGGATCATACGGCTTTTCATAGGTGTCAAGCACCGCTTCCATCGCGGCCACGAACTCCGCGTCCGCCTTCGGCGGAATGACCCAGTATTGAATCTTGCGATTGGTCATCCCGTTTTTTTCAGCGTCCGACGCACGGTTTCATGGCTGATCGCCTCGACGATCTCCAATTCGACAACCTTGCGAGCCAACAGACGCAAGCTCCAGTTGGCATAGCCTTTAGGCGGCGGGCCAAGCCGCAGCGCGATCACCCGCGCCTCTTGCTTGCCGCTGAGAATCTTCTCCGTGGGAGGTTTTTCGCGGGGTTTGCCGTCGAGCGTCTGCTCAAAGCCCTCCGTCACGAACCGCTCGCGTAGTTTTTCAACGGTTCGCGTGCGGCTGTCAAACGCGGCGGCCACTTGTTCGTCGGTCCAGGCAGGACCGGCCACGTCCGCCTTCAATAGCATCTGGGCCCGTCGAACCTTCTGGCTCGACCCGTTGAACTTCTTGACCAACTCACGCAAAGTTCGGCGTTCCTGCGCCGACAACCGCACAATATACTTCTTGTTCATGGGATACCTCCGTGTTATCGGAAGTCTCCCCGAATTCCCGAACCAAGCCAACCCGAACTTTTAGCTGTGACTGCGCACTAGCCGCCGAGACCCGCAATAAATTCATCCACGGCTACGATGTTATCGAGTATTCAATCGATTACGACACGGTAAAAAACGATCTGCCGCCGTTGGCAGTGATGCTCGATGAAATTCTCAAACGCTGACGTCTCGTCTAAAAATTATTCGATGAGTTTCCAGCCCTGTTTCTTCGCATCAAATCCCTCTGGAAACTTCGTCGCGGCCTGAGACTTTGCCTTGGCGCCAAAAAACTACTTTTCGCCGAAACGCTGCTGTGCCTCACTCAATGCTAACTTGGCCTTGGCCCGCAAAGCGCTCGCTTCAAGCACGGTTACCAAAGTAACGGTGCCATTGTCATAGCCTCTTTGCTGCGCTTTGACAATTTCTTCCGCTGCCTTGATGGCCTCGTCATAGTGCTCAACCGCTTGCGCTTGTTTCCCCATGGCCGTGGCAAGCTCAGCACGAACTATAGAAAGATGGTAGAAGGCCAACCACTTCTCAGCCTCCTCACCACCTGCTAGGCCTTGCTTATGAAGCACATTGACCCGCTGATAAATCGCTTCATAGTATGCACGGAGCTCTTCGAGTGCAGCAATCTTCGCTGACGCTGGGTCATATGATTCTGCGTTTACATTTTCTTTTGGCACTGACTCGGTCGCGGAGTGATTTGCTTTGGCTTGTGATCCTGGTTCCACCGGCAAATTCTTGATCTCCGTCCATTCGTAGTCGCGGACCTGAAATTCAAAGCGTTCGATTTCCTTGGGTGCCAAGCCACGGAAGGTCGCGGGAGACTGATAAATTTGCCCGGCGCTGGAGCCGCCCCGACCGGCCGTGTCGTGCGTCTTTCCCTTTTTGTCGACAGCGATAATCCGGAAGGCTTGGTCGAAGTAGTTGTGCGAGACGATGATCGTGGTAGCCTCGTCATTACCAAGGGGTGCGGAAAACACGATGCTTTTTCCGCTTGCTAAACCGGTCGCCAGTGTGCCACCGCCGCTTGCTTGAGCCACTTTTTTCCATTCACCGGCGGCAAGTCCCACGCGCAAGCCAAAGCTTTCACTTCCTTCGGCCAAACTAAAATAGCGAGTCAGATACTTTCCCGGCTCGAATCCTTCAGTAAACTGAAGTTCTCCGCCCGCAGAACCGCTAGCACCGACGATCTGCCAATTGATATCCTTTTCGCCGCTGTCGGCTTCTGGGGCTTCAACACGAATGACTATCCTTCGCCACAACTTATCTGCCGTTGATACTTTCCCCGTTTCTTTCCAAGTAAACGGCACATTTTCCAGAAACTTCCCCTCCGCATCCCACCACCGCTGTGGCTCTTCATCGTGCGTGCCGATGGCTACGACTTTAACTTTGCTCTCCGATGAAGAATCTTTTGACGAGCTAGCGGATTCAAACTTCAATTCTTTCGCGGGCTCCCCCGCAGTTTGCCATGCAACCGGCCCCACGAGTAGAAACGCCGCGCCCACAATCAAAACCAGCAATCCGCCGCGCGATATTCTGACTGGTTCCCTCAACGGCTCACCAAACAGCCGGGCCACGCGGCGGCGGAGTTCCGACGGCCTATTTCCCGTGGCGGCGAGCGCTGTCAGTTGTACTTGCGGGAGTGCTTTGCCGCTCAATTCCAGGACGTGCAACAGGGCTTGGGCATAGCGGAGCCGCGCCGCGGAGGGTTCGCGGCTCGCTACTTGGCAAGTCTGTTCATCGCAACAATACTCGCGGTAGGTGCTGATCCGTCGGCTCAAATACCACAGGCCTGGATTAAAAAATAGCACTGTCTCGGCGAGTCGCTGCACCAAACTGACCCACATATCATAGCGCCGCACATGGGAAAGCTCGTGGGCCAAAATCATTTCGAGTTCCTCGGGCGCGAGGCCCGTTAGTGCCGACGTGGGTAAAAGGATTGTAGGCCGCAACAAACCCACGACTTGGGGCACGACGATGACCGGGGCTTGTGCTAGAGCAGGAACAATGCGGAGCGACCACGTTCGCGCGAGAATATGCAACGATTGATACAGCGGGCCGGTGGTGATCGGCGTGGCGTGCGTGGCGAGTCGGTGTGATTTCCAAATCCCCCTCCCCAGCCGCAAAATCATGAGCGAAACTCCCGCCAAATAACACCCCGCCAGCCACGGGGCTGCTCCCCACAACCACCCAGCCGCTTGCGGCTTAGTGGAGGAAGTCGACGGCAGCGAGTCGGCAACCGGTTTTGCAGGATTGACGGTCTCGGGACGCACAACCGCCATCGGTCCAGTTTCAGCCAAGCCCTTCTCCAAAGGTAAGGCAAACTCGGCAGACGTCGGAGCCGTTGCCAGGGATCGCGCCGGAACCTTCACGAGCGCAAAGGTGATCGGCAGCGCCGCGAGTCCCAAGAGCAGCGCTCCCACATAAACGGCATAGTCCCGCTCTGGATTGTCGCGTTTCGACAGCCAACAAACGAGCGCAGCCAACACCGCCAGCAAGCCGATTTGCCACAAGGAATGCGCGAGCGTCATGCACAACCGTCCGCAAACTATGGAATCAAGACTCACGGACGCTAACCAGACGGGGGCAGTCATGATTTTTGCTCCTTGGCTTTGCGGTTGATAAGGCGACGGATTTCGGCGATTTCCTCGGCATCCAGATCGGTTGTCTCCAACAAGTTCAGAACCATCGCCGCGGTGGAACCCGCGAAGACTCGGGAAAGTAGGTCGCCGACAAAACCGCCGCTCACGCTCTCCTTCTCCACCTGCGGCGTGAACAAAAACGCCTTCCCTTCCTTCTGCCGGCGCGCAAATCCCTTGCGGACCATGATGTTGAGCATCGTGATCACGCTACTATGCGTGAGCGGCCGGTCGGCGTGCCGGGCCAACCTTTCGCGCACCTCGCGCACAGGCAGCGGCGATTCTTCCCAAAGCACCTTCAAGATTTCCAATTCCAGGTCGGTGGGATGTTCTGAGCCGGGGCGGGCCATACTTCACTCCTGACGAGCTATAGAGCACTAATAAACGCGGATTTGACAGATGTTCGCAGACAGATTTTACAGGAGACAAAAGAGGCAGCAGAGACAACAAACCGCTAATTGACGCTAATGGTCGCTAATAGATTCGTTGTATTGTTGTTAGCGCCAATCTGCGTTCATCAGCGGTTCCACAAATTCCTCTGATTCCTCTGCATCTCCTGTAGAATTCAATATCCAATCCCCGACGATCTACTTTCTATCGATTCGGCTAACTTTTAATTCTTTCGCTGATAGTAACACCGAAAAATTCACCCGTCAAGAGAATGTTTGGAATAATTAAAAGATTGCCGTTTTACCCGCTCGACGACTGAAATTCGAGCCGCACGACTTCCATTTTCTCGTCGAACATCGAAGGCCCCAGATGCACCACGGCCTGCACTTCGTCGGTGAGCCCGATTGTGTCGCCATCGTTGATTTGCTTGTGTTTGCTGAGTTGATAGTGGGCCACGTTGTAGGCGAATTCCAGCATCGTCTGTAACTCACCGGAAAAATTGCGGATTTCGAGTTCGGT
>JBGTMM010000539.1:0-4587 GCA_041743635.1 Bythopirellula sp. | reverse complement strand
GCGGGGAGCCGGCGGACGCGATTGCCACGGTTCCCCCATTCGTAAATCTCAACTTCTCCTTGGTGGATCACTGGCAAGCAAGCGGCTTTGAGTTTCCGATCATTAAACAGAAACCACAATTCTTCCTCTGCCGTATCGCTGCGACGATGGATCAATCGACTTAGTAAGTAACGCTCAAAGAGCTGGTCGGGGAGTGAAATCCGCCGGACTGAAATCCCTTCGCACACGATGCACCTCAGAAGCATGTTTTTTCGGGAATGTCGCAAATATCAAATTCATTAGCCGGATCGGCATATACGTTAGTCAATGGGAGCGTAGCAGCGCTCCGAACTGCGAAACGTCCGACCGCATTGTTGACCATGCGCTTGAGGTCAGAGACGGGCGACTGATCGAACAGACTGAGCTGCCGATTCACGGTGGAACACAAATCACCGGCCACGACGTGCATGTAATGCACCTTGGCATTAGACGGCTGCCAAACCCGGGGCATAAGATAGTAAGCGGCCTGGAGGAATGATTCAAAGTCAGTACGGCTCCCCATGAGGTTACATCGCCAACCACGATCAGGGCAGCCCTGAAAACTGAATTCCAGGGATAGTTGATTCGCGGCATAACGATAGTAGGTGAGAGCCTCGACAAGCCGCTCCACATTTCGGACGACAAAAGCACGTACCCGCATAACATCCCTGGAAGCATGCCCGATGCTGCCACCACGGCTCACGAACTTGTGCGCGGGACGTTTCGTCAGGATCGGTTTTACGGGATCGCCGTTGAGTTCATACCACAAATCTTCGCCGGGCTTGTGAAGAATTCGCCGGACAAAGCGACGATCAGCGTTAGCCAATTGTTCGCATGTTTGAATGCCATAGGAGTCGAGTCGATTCGCGGTCCGTTGAGCGATGCCACAAATATCGGTCACGGGTCGATCATGTAGCAAGGCTATCCGAGCCCCATCGTCAATGGCGAGCCCATATCCGAATGGCTTGTAGGCTTTGGTGACTAGCTTGGCGAGGGTCTTGGAATGAGCCAACCCAATTGAAACTGGCACGCCAACTTGCTCAAGTATCGTCTGCTGCAAATCTCGCAAGAACGAGTGGCTATTTTCAGTGGTGGCAAAGAATTGCTCATCCACTGAATAGAATTCCACCCGTGGGCTGATCGACTTGATGGCCGCGAGCATCTTGTGAGTCAGCAAATCGTAGAGTCGGAAGTCGCGTTTGATATAAATGGCGTCCGGGCACACTTCCTTCGCTTCCCAAATGGGCATCCCTGTATAAACGCCGTAGGCTTTGAGTTCATAGCTCTTGGCGATGATGCAAGCGCCATGGTTGCCGATCACCCCGACAGGCATTCCGTTGAGCCATGGATGCCGCACACGCTCGGCAGAAACATAGAAACAATCTCCATCGACGTGCCCTATCATGATGAAGCAGTATACTGACCATGTGTATACTATTCAAGTGGCCACGATATTTTGGAGTGCTCGCAGATTGTGAGGCACTACGGCTACAAAAAGGTGACATAAAATTGAACGCTGACCAAGGCGGAAACCTTGAGCTTTGGCCGACAACTGCCGTCAGCGTTTCCTTTATGCAAGAAATCACTTGCGTTTTTTTCGACACCTTCTTCGTGACACCTTTTTTCGCGCCTTCGGAGACGACTTTTTCGCAGCTTTTTTGACTGCCGTCTTCTTCGCTTTCGGGCCAATGCCTACCCAACTCTCGACGGTTTCTACGGCTTCTCTGATATCCGGGTTGCGGCTACGGCACCTGCGCGCACTCACGCATGTTGTGCGATCCACTCTTGCAAATCATGCGGCGTGTCGTCGGAACGCAGCAGTAGTGGCGGAAAGATTTCTTCGAGTTCGCGCGTGCGATCGGCCAGTTCCGCCACCGAATCCATTACTAGGCCCGGGCAATAAGCGAAGTTCTGTAAGTCGCTCCGCCGTGTCCCCCCTGAAAGTACCAGCACCGTGCGATAGCCCATTTGTACGCCGCCGAGGATGTCGGTCTCCATCGTGTCGCCGATCATGATGGTTTGCGAGGTGGTTAGTGCGAGTTCTTTCCTTGCCATGCGCAGCATCACGGGACTCGGTTTGCCCAGGCTAAACGCTTTTTTGCCGGTGGCCGTTTCCAGATAAGCGAGCGTCGCGCCACAGCCGGGGCGCGTGCCGTGCTGTGTGGGGCAGTTGGGGTCGAGGTTCGTGCCGATCAGCTTCGCCCCGCCAAGAATTAAATCGACGGCCCGTTCCAGCATTTCGAGCGTGATCGTGCGGGCTTCGCCCACCAACACATAGTCGGGGGATTTATCAACAACAGCGTAGCCATTTTCATGGAGCGCTTGCAGCAAGCCCCCTTCACCGATCACGTAGGCCGTGCCGTGGGGTTTCTGCTTGGCCAAAAAGCGGGCCGTCGCCATCGCGCAGGTGAAAACATGTCGGTCCGACACGTCGATCCCCATGCGGTTGAGCTTGATCGCCACGTCGCGGCGGGTGCGCTGGCTGTTATTGGTGAGAAACAAGAAGGGAACATGCTCTTCGAGTAGGCGTTCGATGAAATCCTTGGCACCGGGGATCAATTCTGAGCCTCGATATATCACGCCGTCCATGTCGACCAAAAAACCAAATACGGAATGCATCATCACTACCATCCTTTGGATTTGTTATCAGAAACCGGCTCGCAGACTCCATGTCCTGAGATCTGCTGCTCCATCGCGTGAAGCATAGTGAACCAGTGTTAAGCAATCCTGTTCGGGGTACCGAAATCGGGTAGGTTCCAGGCGAGAGAGAATAGGGAGCAAATGCCATACCACGCACGGCGACTTCACCAACTTGCGGGAATCTGAGAACCCTTGCAGCGAGAACCCCAGCCATGCACATGCCAGAAGTTTTGGCTCGTGCCCCGCACGAGTGCTAGCCACCCCTGAAAGTTAGGCACGCGCTGAACACTTGCGCGGCAAGCGGCACTACGGCAGACAAATGCAGCAACGCTTAATCACGTATTGCCTTTTTTCAGAGCAATACAATCGTACAATGCGATCAATGTAACTGGATAGAGTGCCGAGAGCCTTTCAGGAGTTAGGCTCGAATTAAGGAGGGTTAGATGAGAAAGTGGCTCTTGGCGACACTGGTCGCAATCGCACTCGGTATTTTTGTTGTGGCCCTTGTTTACCGTCAACAGCGGATTCATGACCGCGAGGCGCTCGATATGTATATCGCGGCGGCGATGAATCAACCTATCGAAGAGTGCCTACGTCTGGCGCCTGAGAAAGACGCTGTCTTCGCACTTGCTGGCGAGTTCCAATCTTGGCAGCCAAGCGATCACGGCCGGATGCCTCGCATGGATTGGCGACCGCCATATGTAACGATTCAAGGAACCGCTAAATTTGAGAAGGCCGATGTCCTTGTGTCGGTAAGCATTTACCGAGGGCCTTTGGAAGTGAAGCTGCAATCTCAGGACACGGCTCAATGGCTTGCACAGCAGTAGGTCTCGCAATCGTCAATCGGCGCATGATTATCAGCGAAAGGTTCGCAAAGAACCCTCTCACCGAATCGGCTGAATCTATCGCCATAGGACCGAGCCCTCTGGTGTCGACTCCAGTTTGGTCGGAGGGATACCCTCGCATAGCCATAGAAGCTAAGCATCCTGAGGTTGTGAAAGAGTAGCTCGTCGCTATCGGTTAGGCTGTCGACGTGGGCAGTTAGTCGTTCCCGAATTGTTGAGAACGCTGGCCTGGGCTTCCACGCCGCGCTGGCGTTGGCCCGTGGAGGCTGGCACGTCGTTATCGCTTGTGGGACGCGAAGTCCGGCGACCAGGCCGCCGCCACGCTCGCGGGGGACTCGAAGGCGACGGCCGAGGTCATAACGCTTGACTTGGCGTCGCTCGCTTCGGTGCGCGCGTTTGCTGAGCAGTTGGCTGTCACTGAATCCTCGCGGCGCCACTCCACGCCCTCGTGTGCAACGCCGGCACTCAAACGGTCAGTGGTGTGACCCTGACGGCCGACGGGTTCGAATCGACCTTCGGCGTTAACCATCTCGGCCACTTCCTGCTCGCGAAACTCATCGTGCCGCTAATGGTTCGGCCCGCCCGCGTGGAGTTCGTCACCAGCGGCACCCATGTCCCAGCAGACTTCGGGTCGCGCGCCATGGGTATGAACCCGCCCCGGCTACGCCCTGCGCGCCAGATGGCATTTCCCGATGACGACCTCGGACCACTTCCCCCGACGGCACAGGGCCGGGGCCGCGAAGCATACACCACCTCTAAGCTGTGCAACCTGCTCACCGCCAATGAGTTCGCTCGCAGGTTTCATAATGACGACTCGATCACCTTCAATTCCTACGACCCGGGACTGATGCCGGGAACCGGGTTGGCACGGGACTCCTCCCGGATCCAGAGGTTCGCATGGCACTATCTGCTCCCCGTGCTAACCTTGGTGGTGCCAAGCATCCGCAGTCCCGCGACGTCGGGCAAACACCTGGCCCGGCTGGTCGACGACCCGACATTGGATGGCACCAGCGGCCGATATTTCGCCGGCGGACGGGAGAAGGCCCCATCGGCCCAGGCAAGCGACCCGACGGCGGCGGCAACG
>JBGTMM010000538.1:0-3811 GCA_041743635.1 Bythopirellula sp. | reverse complement strand
CATTCTCCACATCGGCACGAGTGATTGCCATTAGAATCGCCTATGATTAAAAAGGTCGCGCTCATGCGCGACCAGCGGTCGCGGCTTTGTGATTCAGGTGGCCACAGGTTGATCGGGAACCTTGAACGGGGCTTGGCGGACGATCTTGGTGACCGTGCCCGAGCGGATGCACTGGGTACAGGCGAGGATCGTCTTATGCGTGCCGTTGGGAGTCGTAATGTGGATCCGCTGGAGATTCGGCTTGAATTGTCGGGCCGTGATACCGGTGATCTTGGTACCGACGCCGCCCAAGTATTTCCGCTTACCGCGGATCGTTACCGAGTTACCGATTTGTGGGCCTTTGCCGCAGACTTCGCATTGTCGGGCCATGTCGCTGGTCCTTCGTAAACAGAGCAGGTTCTGATGGGAATTGGATAAACATCTCAGTATACCGATCCGCGAGAACCCCGCAACCGCTGTTGGAGCCAGTGTTTAGCGGGTTAGTCCTGGAGAATTCCCCAAAAAAAACACTAGACGTGCGAATCCCCAGGTTACAATATCCCTACCCGAGCCCACGTTCGGAGAAGAGTGTACTTTTCACGCATCGAGACTCGCTAACGAACCTGCTGCAATTAACAAGGGTCCCTGAGGCATTCGCCCTCGGTGGACCCTTTTTTGCGTAATGTCATTCTGAGAGAGGCTTGCCGACCGAAGAATCTGGGTCAAGCCATGACACGTATTCATGTGCGTGTGACGGTAGAACCTAGATTCCTCAGTCGCCAGGAGCTCTTTCGGAAATGACATGAATTGAGCCGTTTCACGACGAAGACCGCACTGCTTCGCCAATCTCCTCGAAAAGGACAACCAATGACGTCCACCAGATTCTTCACACTCCTCTTGATCACACACAGTTTTGGTGACCTTGCCAGTGAGTCACTACGGCACGATGGGCCAGGGCGGCAACGTTAGCGAATGGGAAGAGTCGCCATTCGAGTTGGGCAATAACAGAACTGAGTCTGCTCGCGGGTATCGCGGCGGCTTTTGGTTCAACGTCTTGGGCAGCTTGTCGTCGTCAAGCCGGAGCAAAGGCGAACCCACGAATGAGTTTGGCGTCCTTGGTTTCCGCGTCGCAAGCATCCCCGAGCCGAGCACGCTGTTGTTAGGAGCGCTGGGTGGCTTGGGGCTCTTGCGGCGGAGAACGTAACTCCGTGCCCGGTGACGAGGTCCGACTGGCTACGGCCGCCGTACAATCGGCAGAAACTCCACGACGTTTCGCCACTCCACCACCTCCGATGACTTGGCAATCAATTCCAGGTCTTGGACATACTGACCGATCGTGCCGCCAAGTTGCGGTCCGAACAGCAAGCCGGCGAATTTGTGTCCCTGTCTCTGCCAGTCCTCCGCCAACACTCGAAACAGCACGTCGTGCGTAAATACGACACGTTCCAACTCGGCAGCGCGTGATAAGACCCGATCATCCGCAGCGGTATCGTGCGCATCGTCTTGGGCGGTGAGGACATTGACGCCGCGTCGACGAAGTTGCTCAGTGATTGGCCCCGGTACGTGGACGTCCATGTACAACGTGACGCCCATGATGCTCGGTCCTATAAGATACCCTTCGCTTGCATCCGTAACACGAAGGGCGTCGGCGGGACCACGGCTTGGGCGGAGCGTATTTCCGCTAACTCGGCCTGAATTTCCGCATCAATTTCCGCCTGATGATCGTAGTAATATGTCATCGCCGCGTGGGCTTCCACCGGAGTCAGATGGGGATAGTGGCGGCACATCTCGTCGGGCGACCAGCCGTGGGCCAGATAGTCCATCACGATTTGCGCAACGCGAATACGCGGCAGTCGACTCAGCCGGGCGGGATCTCCCGCAAACTTTTCGATATGTACGTCAACGACTGATGCCATAACAAACCACCGGGCTGCTTCCTACCAAATCATACCATGAATTCTAGGATGAATGAAGAAGCACACTAATTCCCGCCAATCTCCGCTAACCCAAAAAAATATTGCAGATTAGTGGCGATAAGAGTTCCCGAAGTCGGCATCTGCCCCGGCTGTCCTGTGTGCCAACAGTAATGCATTCCACTTATTGCTGCGAGATGACGATTTGCTTTACTGTGGCGGCCAGGGCCGCGTTAGTGGCCACCGCTTCGCCGCTATGAACTGTTGGTCGCCCCCGCCAATCGAAGAATTTCCCGCCCGCTTCTTGGATGATCGGCTGTAATGCAGCGGCGTCCCAGAGATTCATGATGGGGTCGATCATGATCTCGGCCCGACCCGTGGCGACCAGCAAATAGCCAAAAGCATCGCCCCAGGTGCGGCTGACCCGGCAAGATTCGGCGAGTTTGTCGAAGACCCCCCGGCCATTCTGCTGGCGATCGCGCGTGTAGGACCGCACGCAAGTGGTGAGGAATACCGCCTCGGCTAGCGAATCGACCGTGGAGACTTTTGCGGGTTGGGGCTCGCTGCCGTTGATAATATGCCAACAGCCTTGGCCGGTGGCCGCGTAAACCATTTCGTTGACCGCCGGCGCGAAAATCACTCCGACCAGCGGCTCATTGTTTCGCATGACCGCCACCAGCGTCGTGTAAAGCGGCACACCGCTGACAAACGATTTCGTGCCATCGATGGGGTCGAGAACCCATTGAAAACCGCTCGTGCCGGAGGTTTCGCCAAATTCCTCGCCAAGAATCGCATCCTGCGGAAATTCCGCACCGATGAGTTTGCGGAGCAGTTTTTCCGCTCCCTGATCGGCAATGGTGACCGGCGAGCCGTCTCCCTTTCGCTCTACGGCCAAACCGGCCTTGCGGAAGTGCTGCAAAGTAAGCTCTCCCGCCTGCCGAGCGAAACGAACGGCGTGGTCCAATCGGTTGGTGAGTTCCAAATCGTTCATGGTGTAGCAGCCCGTTGAAAACGCCATCGCGGCGTTTTTCAACCTCGCCAAGCGTCGAGCACAGCTCGCCGCGGCTCGCAAAACAAGCGTTTGAAAAAACGCTCGTTTTGGCGTCCCATCCTTGCGACGACGCAGCCCGTTGTTTTTCAACGGGCTGCTAGTCAGCGTAGCAAAGGGTCCCGAAATGCGGTAGTTGGGGCCGTTCGCAGCCGAAACGGGCCGATTCTGGCGATTATGCTGTTTGAGGTAATCCAGGTGGCGCAATAGGATGTGGTGAAATTTCCTTGAAGTGGAGGGGCTGGCTCTTAAAATAGAGGTTGAGAGCCACCCACCATTGGTTCACTCAAAAATGGAGGAGATGGAGCGATGCGGCACGGAATCGGCTTGGCGGTGGCGGCTCTGGGGATCGGTCTGTGGGCCAGCGGTTGGCAGATGAATCGGGATGCGGCATTCGCGGCTCCGCTCATGCCTGCCGGCATTGGTTCGACAGGCTTGATTACGCATGTGCAAGAACTTGATGGCAAACTGCTGCGAGTGGTTGTCATCGATCCCGCGCAGCGCGTGATGGGCGTGTACGACATCAGCCGCGAGACGGGCGAGATTCAACCCAAGAGCGTTCGGAACTTCAACGCGGATTTGCAGATGCTGGAGTTCAACAGCGGCGCACCCTCGCCGGCCGAGATTCAGAGCACGTTGGAAAGAAAATAAGAAATACGACAAGGATAACTGATCAATAAAAACTGCTCGTTGCTCGCATGGAGGTTACAGCGTCGAGCCTGAGAGTGAATCCCCAAAACACTAAATTTGTGGCATTGGGAGCACCAGAGGCAGCAATGGACTTAATCAATTTTGAAGAAGCGCTCAAGAAACTTAATATCTCCTCGGAACGTCTCAATGAGTTGCGGGAGAATAATGTCCTGAAGTCCTA
>JBGTMM010000537.1:0-5288 GCA_041743635.1 Bythopirellula sp. | reverse complement strand
GTAACCGGGAGAAAACAACGCATGATGGTTTTGCCGCGATTAATGCTTCGCAAGTGTCGTAAGAACTTGTTCAAGTTCAAAATCGCTGATTCCACGGGCGCCGAGGCCACGGGAGGTTCGCTGTTGATGCGCACCCTGATCCTGCGGCGGCTCTTGTTGCGCGAAGTCCTGGAGTCGGGTGAAAAATATGTCGGCGTGCTCATGCCACCTTCCGTGGGTGCGGTCATCACAAACGCGGCGGTCACGCTCTCCGGTTGCGTGGCCGCGAATTTGAATTACACGGTCACAAACGACGTGCTCAATGCCTGCATCCGCAAGGCCGGCATCCGCCATGTGCTCACCAGCAAAAAGGTCCGGGAGAAGCTCGATCTTAAGATCGATGCCAAGGTCATCTTGCTCGAAGATTTTAAGGAAAAAGTCACCACCGCCGATAAGCTGGCCGGAATCACACTGGCTTATGCGATGCCGCTGGCGATTCTCGAGCGCATTCTCGGTATTCATCGCATGACGAGCGACGACGAACTGACCGTGATTTTCACCTCGGGTTCCACGGGCGATCCGAAGGGGGTGGTACTTACCAATCACAACATTGGCTCCAATGTCGAAGCCATCGATCAGGTTATCCACTTGCGGAGCGATGATACTCTGCTCGGGATTTTGCCGTTCTTCCACTCTTTCGGCTTCATGGTGACGCTGTGGACCGTACTCGGGCTCGACGTGCGGTGTGTTTATCACTTCACGCCGCTGGACGCCAAGGTGGTGGGCAGCCTGTGCCGCAAATGGGGCGTTACGATTCTGCTTTCCACCCCAACATTCTTGCGTACCTATCTAAGGCGGTGTGAGAGTGAAGATTTCGCCAAGATGGAAGTGGTGGTCGCGGGAGCCGAGAAACTGCCGATCTCATTGTCGGACGAGTTTGAAGCGAAGTTCGGCGTGCGGCCGATTGAGGGTTACGGCGCCACCGAACTTTCTCCGCTCGTTTCCGTGAACGTGCCGCCGATGCGTTCGCAAAGCGGCGATGAGGGCCTCAAAGAAGGAACGGTTGGCCGACCGGTCCCCGGCGTGACCGCCAAGATCGTCGATCCCGATTCTGGAGAATCTCTCCCCCCCGAAACTTCCGGCATGTTGTTAGTAAAAGGTCCCAACGTGATGAAGGGTTATCTCAGCGATCCCGAAAAAACCGCCGAGGTGATGCGCGACGGGTGGTACGTCACGGGGGACATCGCGATCATCGACAAGCAAGGTTTTATCCAAATCACCGGGCGCTTGAGCCGCTTTTCAAAAATCGGCGGTGAGATGGTGCCGCACATCAACTTGGAAGAGGCCATTCAGCGGTTCGTACAATCGCCCGAGGATGAAATCGTGCGGGCGGTCGTGACGGCTGTCCCCGATGAAAAACGCGGGGAACGCATCATTGTTGTTCACACGAAACTCGACAAAACGCCACGGCAAATTTGCGATTCTTTGGCTACGCTGGGACTACCCAATCTGTGGTTGCCCTCGCCGGACAGCTTTCTCGAAGTCGAGCAAATCCCCGTGCTGGGTACCGGCAAGCTCGATCTCAAAGGCTTGAGCGACTTGGCACTGAAACACTTTGGGAAGTAACTCATCCGCAATAATAAACCGTAGCCAGCTTGGGACTGACGGCGGTAGTTGCTAAGAATTCCCTCACTTACTTTGTCGCTGCCAACGGTGGCCGGATCAGCGTGACCGACTGCTTCAAATAAGAATTCGGCAGTGGGCCCGCTTGGACGATCGTCAACTTCGCTTGATAGAAGTCGAACTTCTCAACCACGTTGGCCACGCTCGGAAGAATTGCCAGCGCCTCGATCACTGGTTTCATTTCCTCGGCATTCGCGTTCGCTCCTGCCATGGCCAAGAACATTGGTGCCACGCCGCCAAATTTGCGGATCATGTCGGCCCCGTAATGAATGCTCTTTTCCAAATCGGTAAAGCTCAACGAATCCACGGCGCCTCCCACGGGCAAGTTAAATCGTTCAAAGTGCTCGGCACCGTCGATGGTCGGCGTTTTGCCACTTCGGGTGTCGAGTATCTTTTGCACGCACTCGGGGTTGGAGCCGATCATCAGCCAGCCCTCGCTAAAGCCGATAACCGGTTTGACGTTAAACGCCGCCAGCATCGCCACATTCAGGGTCTCAAATCCAGCTAACGTTTCGATCTCAGTCAAACTGATTTGTTGAGTTTCCAATGCTGGAAACTTGTTGAGATTTTCGACTAATCTGTGCAGCAACTCGCGAATGCGGTCTGGATTTGTGCATTTTAGTGCGAAGACTGTGTCTTGCCCCTGGTCGGCACGCGGCAAGGTGACCGAAACGCTTTCGCCGCTGAACGATTGCAGAATGTCGCGGTCCAAATGCAAGTCTAACTCTTCCTGGGCTTTCGCAAACTTATCGAGCCCTTCTTTGGTTTCGGGGTACTTGGTTTCGAGGATCTCCATGATGCGAACATAGACGCCGTGCGACTGCACTCCCTTGGAAAGCTTGTAGGCCACGGCCTCCGCGGGAATCCACTTCTGCCAATCCGTGAAGGCTTCGCCGCCAACCAGCGCCTTGCCGAGCAATTTTTGGTCGGCATCGGCAGCGATTTTGCCGAGCGAGGCGACACGATTCTCATAACCGTCGGTGTACTCCACCGACACCTCATAATCAAAGACTGCCAATTCATCGATCACGAGTTCAATCGTTTCCGCAATTCGCTCCACCTCGGGATTGTCTCTGCCTTGCATCCGGAGAAAATCGCCCATTGTGCCAAGTTGCTTGAAAAACTGCTGACCGTCGAAGATCACAATCGCGTCTTCCGCCTCGGGCAGTTCCGCGAAGGCCTCGGCAAAGCGCGGATCGTCGAACTTGGAAACTCCGCTGCCGTTTTTAAGCATTTCCAGCGATTGGCTCAGCAAAGTTTGCGAAGTGCTCACCAGGAAGATATCGCCCACTCGTGCGAAGGTCGGTTGCATGGGAACATCGGGAGGAAGTCCCAAACCCGTGATCTCCACATCCCCTTGACTAATGCGTGTCACGGGAACTTTGCCTTCGCTTTTCTGCTCCAGGAGTGTCAACAGGTTTTGGCAACTGGCCTCGACCTTCTCGGCAACCCCCACCGGATAACGCAGCAGAACAAGATGCTGACTCGTGGGGAATTGCATCACCTGCACGTAAACTATTTCTTCGCAGTCCCAGAACGATTCGCCGAGGCTGGGATCAATCGCGGCACGCAACTCATCGAGGACTTTTTGAGCGTCGTCGAGATCCTCTGCCGGCATCTGTGCGGTGATGATTTTGAGAATCCGCTCTCCAATTTTCTCCTCTTGGACCGTCTGCCACACTTTGGCAAGATATTCGCGTTGGTAATCCCGCTCGGGATTGTGCTTGCCGTACACAGCCATAAAGGCCTCTGTCGGGGCGGCTTTTCGCAAATCAAGCGCGGTGGTTGTCTCCTCGCCGCGGGCCATAGATGCAAGCACGAGACAAACACAACATAAAAGTGTCCTAAATATCATCACTCTTTTCCTCCCTTGGATTGTGCCGGAAAAATTCGCCAGGCACACGTTTGATTATCCGCGAATGACAGATGATGGTGCTGCCCCCCAAAGGAGACAGAACCCGTTGGGAGTATATTCGCTTGCAGAGAATGGAACTTGCGGCAATTCTAGCCGAAAACCGCAAAGTTCGTTAGCGTCTATTTGGCAGATTGATTGGCGCGCGCAGCCATCAATGCGACTTTCGCATTTTTATGGCAGTTGTAAGCGATTTTGCCTAATTCGCGTTGCCTAGCCACGGTCACATGCTCCAAACTCTTGGCGAGTCGTTCAATTCGCGCGGGTTCGATTTCAGCGGCTTGCGAAAAACTGCCCACGAAGGTGACGGTGTCGGCGAAGTTGCGATCCGCCATCTTCCCCACCAGCGGATGCACAACCTTAGCGAAAATTTCGAGACTGTGTTGATCGATATGAATAAAGGAATCAAGCCGAGCAGCCACGTAGTCGCGGCCATCGCTTTCCACGAACGATCCGCTCCGCAACAAAACGACACATTGCGCATTCACCGGTTTGGTGAACGGTTTGCCTTCGTAGCTGCCTTCCGCATACATCACGATTCGATTTTGAGCGCCGGCTTCGCAGGTTTGTTCCACGATAGTCAACTTGCCGGTGGTGCCGGCATTGTCGGCCATACGGAACGAATTCGCGTCGATGCGTTCGAGAGTCACTTGCGTGATGCCAAGCTCCCGCCAAATCTCGACCAGCACCTCGGGGTTCCTGGCCATGAACGTGAACATGGCAGGATCGCAACTGACGACCTTGGTCGGCAGGCGACGGAACACACTCGTATCCTCCAAAACGGCTCGTACCGCCTGAGAATGCGCTCGATTAAGTCGCTTCAAGGGAATCGCCGCGATGGCCTCGGCGCGAGCTTCACTCGAAGTGCTTGCTTCCAGTGATCTTTCGGCGGCTGGGCAGCAGTCACACTGGATAAGCAAAAGCCCCGCCAGCAGCGGCAGAACAATTCGACGACCATGTGGCCTGTGACTTCGGAGCGCGAAAGCGCTTGTTGTGCGCAGACAGCGATGCATGCAATTCCCCCCCTACCTTGCCCGCAACGCTTGATAAGATTTGCGGGTCGTAGAAGTTATTCGGCAAAGCGAGGAAGCGAGCCTCAGCAAAAAGACCCAGCAAAGAAGAACGATGCTCCTCGGGTGCTAGCTACCCCTGACCTTGTCGCTTACGCACAGATGCATGACAATCGTCCCGTTCCTTGCATAAACCTTGTTAGTGGGTGTCATGGAAGTCGCCACGTCTCAATTGCGCGCGCTGCTGGCTCGCCTGACAATTTTGGTCGGGCTGGTCGTTGTCATGCTCTCAGCAGCACCGCTGCTGTGGTCTCAAGTGAGCGATTGGCAAGAACGAAAACTCGCCAAGCGCTTAGTCGCGAAGCTCCAGCAAACGGATTCGGCGAACATTCGCACGGCGCTGCGACAAATCGCCAGTTTGGGCGATCCCGCGATTGAAGCCCTGGTGATCGCGGCAACTTCCGCGCGGGCGGACATCGCTCTCGCGGCGCGAGAGATTGTCAGCGAAAAACTAGCCGCTTGGAAATCGCTGCACGATACTGACGAAGCTTTTTCAATCTCGGTGCCCGCAGTTTTATTGGCTGAGGCACTTGCCAACCACATCGACGAATTTGGGCCACTCGGCCAACAGTGGTCGATCAAGCTGGCGGTTGAACTCGCGGATTTGGCTGCCGAATTGTCCCCAGCCGACGCGGTCTTACTAC
>JBGTMM010000536.1:0-2779 GCA_041743635.1 Bythopirellula sp. | reverse complement strand
AAACCGATCTGCTCATAGAAATCGACGATCACGGGATTGAAGGTGTCGCTCTCCACGGTAAGGTGCAGAGAATCGGCAATGCGCTGGCCGTGGTCTTTGAGCGTGGCGAAATCTTTGTTCTTGAGATATTTGTCGAGCTTCCGCTTGCTGAGTTTGTTTTTGCTCCCCGGCTCCGCGACGTAGGGCAAGTGGGCGTACGCGGGGAGCGGGTAGCCGAGTGATTGAGCGATGAAGATTTGCCGGGGCGTGTTGGAGAGATGCTCTTCGGCACGGATGACGTGCGAGATTTGCATGTCGTGGTCGTCGACGACCGACGCGAGGTGATACAGACACGTGCCGTCGGCGCGTTGGATGACGTGGTCTTGCTCACCGGCCCAGGGGAAGCAGACTTCGCCGCGAATGAGGTCGTCGATGGCGAGTTCTCCCTCGCGCGGCATTTTCAAGCGCACGACGGCTTGGCGACCCTCGGCGGCAAATCGCGCGGAGTCGGCGTCGGATTCCGCCAGCCAGCGCCGGCTGTAGGTGAATTGAGCGGCTGATTTTTGAGCCGCTTCACGTTCGGCTTGGATTTCCTCGGTCGTGGCGAAATCGCGGTAGGCGTGGCCGCTGGCCAGGAGCCGCGCGACGGCGGCTTGATATTTGTCGCCGCGCTGGGATTGGTAATAGGGCGCATGCGGCCCGCCGACTTCGGGGCCTTCGTCCCAATCCAGGCCGAGCCAACGAAAGCCGTGCAGGATGGGGGCGAGCGCCGCTTCGACGTTTCGCTGCCCGTCGGTGTCGTCGACGCGCAGCAGGAATTGCCCGCCATGTTTGCGGGCGAAGAGCCAATTGAACAAGGCCGTGCGGACACCGCCGATGTGAAGATAGCCGGTGGGGCTGGGGGCAAAACGCGTGCGAACCGTCATGAGTGGGCAGTAAATTTTTGGGAGTTTTGTGGTGAAGTGACCACTATCCCTTACTTGGGTAGGATTGTCCACCTACTCGGTGCGTCATCCCGAGGGAGGCTTGCCGACCGAGGGATCTGGTTTGCAGTAGGTTCTCGGATCGAAAACGTGCGATAGTCTAACCCAGATTCCTCTGGTCGTGGAACTCCCCTCGGAATGACACGCATGGAAGCCTGAGAATTACGCGGCGCGGAAGCGGCCTTGCTGCTTGCGGAGCCGTTTGCGTTCGGCTTTGGTGAGCGGGCGGTCGTTGTCGCCATCGTCGCTGTTTCCATCGTCGTAATCGCCTTCGCTGCCGTCGGTCCAGGCGACTTCTTGCTCAGCGTTCGCGGAGGAATGGTTGGCAGAGGAAGCGCGGCTGCGCGATGACGAAATGGCCATCGCCGCGGAGGGTTTCACCGGATCAAGGTCATGCTCGATGAGCCCCTGCACGTCGAGCACCACATAGCGGGCGGTAAGCAGCGTGCCGGTTAATGCCGAGAGCCAACCCACGAGCGGCAGGGAGCGAGTCAAGGTCTCTGACCACAACGGGGAATCAACGGGGGACCAGAGCGCGCGACAGGCGACAGCTATGGTGAAGCACGCGGCAGAGAGCGCAAACGCGGCCAGCGCGGTGCGACATTCGGCGGCATCGCGAATCAAGCGGCCCAGCACCCAGGCACCGACGAGTATGGTTGGCACGAGCCACCAAGCCGTGTCACTGCCGAGCGGATGGATTCCCGTGAGATGACCCGCCGAAAGAGCAAACAAGGTATGACCAGCGACGACGCAGTTGGCACTGAGCAAAATCGCGAGCCAACTGGCATGACGCCATGCGCGATACCGGCCACCGAGATCGTCCAGACGATGACGTTTGAGCAGGTAGACAACGCGGGCATAGGCGGCGGCCACGATCAAGGTCATTGCCGAGGTCCACGCAACGAGGCGGTCGGACAGGGCTTCGGTCAACTCAGCCCCCGACGCGCCGAGAATGCCGCTCAGTGTTTCGGCGTGATGGGCCACTGTTTCGGCCAGCAATCCGAGGGCGGCACCGCCGGCGATGATGAGACCCATCGCGCGAAAACGCCGCGGGACATAGTCGGTCACTTGCGGATGGTTCTCGATATTGGCCCCGGCACCGTAACGCGGCGTATCGCCGGGCGTACGGTCGGCGCTGGTCGCGCCGTAAATGACGGTCGACGTGGAGAGGTCTTCATTGAGGACGCGGCGCAGGCGTCCCCACCGTCCATTATTCCGTGCCATAAAGCTACTACTCCCTTCCGCAGAATCGGCATCGGCATTTTCATTGCACCAGCCGTTACGAACGGGATCGAGCGCTTGTTGTAGGGGTTGGATAATTTAATCCGGTGCGAGTCGCCGTGTCGGAGGGAAATCGAGTGGTTTACTAGGGTGGCGCGCGTGATGAGTGGCTCGCGAAATGTGCGTCGCTCACGAAATGCTCGACTGGCGAGGAAATCCCGCCTCTGTTGGTCAAAAATGACCTAATTTTGAAGTGAGCGATAGCTGCGCGCCCTGCCGTTTGCAGCCGCTTTACTGCCCCACGCCACACCTATGATCTCCATGGCTAATACGACGTTTTCCAATGATTCGCTTGATCCGTCCGCCGCATCTGCGCTGCCGGTGCCGGCGAATGCCGAGCACCAGAGCCGATCTCCGCGGTTGGCGTCGACCGAATCGCGGGTTGCCGAAATCAGTTCGCTGCTGCACGCGCTCGAAGAAGTGGCGGGCGGCAACGGGTTGGTACCGCGGAAAGAAGCGCCGCAACCCAAGCCGTCGTCGAAACACGAAAACAAACTGGTGCAAGTGCGGTTGGGCTTGGCGAGCAGCTTGTTCGC
>JBGTMM010000535.1:0-2775 GCA_041743635.1 Bythopirellula sp. | reverse complement strand
TCCAGCAAGAACGCTCAACAGCGGTAGACATCCCGCCACGAGGCGTTTAGTCGTGCATCATGATCGCTAATGACATGACATCCGAGACAAAGGCAACCGGCGGCAACGTCGTCGTCTGGGTCATTTTGGCCGTCATCGGTATTTACCTGGCTGCGGCCCTGGGGGGCTATCCGCAATATGCGACCCAACTCGCGAGCACTGCTCACCAAGAACATGCCGGCGAGCAACATACCGCCCCTGAGCAAGCCAATGTGGAGCACGCGGCGGCCGCGCCGCCTTATTGGACAGTCATCCCGTTTGTGATGCTGTTGGGTGCCATCGCGGTCTTTCCGCTTATGCACGCGACTGAACATTGGTGGGAAATCAATCTTCATCGTCTCTATGTTGCCGCCGGCTTAGGAGTCCTGACTCTTAGCTACTACGCTTTCTTGCATCAAGCGCCAGTCGACATCCACTGGCCGGCCCACGCGATCGCTCCCGTTGCCGAAGGTACGGTTCAAATCGGCTTCGTGCAGGCGATCTTGGTCAATGCGATTCTCTCGGAATTTGTTCCGTTCATCGTGCTGTTGTTCAGCCTGTACACCATTGCTGGTGGGATTCGCATCGAAGGTGACCTGCGCGCCGACTCTGTCACGAACGCCGCGATCATGACAGTCGGCGGTTTGCTCGCCAGTTTTGTCGGCACAACGGGCGCCGCCATGCTATTGATTAGGCTTCTGCTGGAAACCAACCGCGAACGCAAACATGTGGCTCATACCGTCGTTTTTTTTATATTCATCGTCTGCAATTGCGGAGGCTGTTTGCTACCGATCGGCGATCCCCCGCTGTTCCTGGGCTACCTGCAAGGGGTCCATTTTTTGTGGACGTTGAACCTCTGGCCTTCCTGGTTGACGGTTAACGGTTTGTTGATTCTTGTGTACTTGATTCTGGATCGTTTTTACTTTTATCCCAAGGAAACGATCCGCGATATCGAGCGCGACATCGAGCAAACTCGCAAACTGAAAATCAGCGGCCTCGGTGTCAACGGCCCGCTGTTGATCGGCGTCGTATTGGCCGTCGCACTCTTGGATCCCAACAAATCCGTGCCGGGAACCAATTGGCATGCCTGGATGTACTTGCGCGAAGTCGTGCAGCTTGGCTTGGTGGCCGTCTCGCTGTTCTTTGGACATAGATCCGTCCGCACAGCCAATGACTTTAATTATGATGCGATTCTCGAAGTTGCCGCTCTGTTCCTGGGCATTTTCATTTGCATGCAGCCGGCGCTGCAAATTCTTAGCGAAAAGGGAACAATGATCGCTGCCAAACTTTCGCCGGACGGCTACTTCTGGGCGACGGGAATTTTATCTGCGTTCCTCGACAACGCGCCGACTTACCTCGTATTCTTCAAGACCGCCCAAATTCCGGGCGTGGGTGGCCCCACCGCGGGTGTTCCTGAAGCCATCCTCGTCGCTATCAGTCTAAGCTCCGTTTTTATGGGAGCCATGACCTACATCGGCAACGGACCGAACTTCATGGTCAAAGCCATCGCCGAGAAATCGAACGTCAAAATGCCGAGCTTCTTCGGCTACATGATTTACAGTTGCCTGATTTTGCTCCCCATCTTGGTTTTCAACCAATGGCAGAACTTCTCGCACGAGCAGCTCTCGCCGCTCCCCAGCGCCGATGCCACCGTGGTGCAACCGGTCGATTAAGCTAAGCGCATTATTGGGCTGAACCGCCAGCAGAAGACTTATAAACCACGAATCTAACGAATAACACGAATAGTTTTTATTCGTGCGATTCGTGATGATTCGTGGTTAAAAAATCTTCCTTGGTGTCTTTGGCGCCCTTGGCGGTTTAAATTCTTTGACTCGTGGTCCGTCACATTGGCACAAAAACGCGGGTTGTGAAAGACGCAATAAATTGCGTAAAATGATGCACCGTGCCGGTTGCTCTCTTGCAGTTGCTTGGTTTCGGTTGAGAATCCGCCCCCTAGCCTCGCATCTCTCCACGCCGTGCCCTCACCGATCATTACAGACTCGCAAGCTCTTGAGCAACTTTGCGAAAGGCTCCAGTCGGCTTCGATCATTGGCATCGACACCGAATTCGTCTCTGAAGACACCTTTCAGCCGCAACTCTGCCTGGTGCAAGTGGCGACCGAACACGAGCTCGTGGAGATTGATCCCCTCGCGCTCCCTGATCTTAATCCGTTTTGGCAAGTGATGACGGCCGGTGAGCACGTCACCGTCTTGCACGCCGGCCGGGAAGAGCTCAATTTCTTTTTGCGTTCCCCCGCCGCGGCACTTCCCAAAAAGATTTACGACGTCCAGATCGCGGCGGGATTCTGCAGCAATGAGTTTCCCTCGTCCTATAGTTCGGTGGTGAGCAAATTCCTCGGCCATCAACCCGCCAAGGGGGAGCAACGCACCGATTGGCGCCGCCGTCCCCTTTCCAACGCGCAGATCACCTACGCCCTCGAGGATGTGCGCTACTTGCTGCCGCTGCACAAGAAGCTCGCGCAGATACTCAAGAATCTCAATCGAGACGAATGGTTTGCTGCTGAAATGCGCACCTGGCAGGATGAAATCACCGCAGCCAACAGCCGCAGAGATTGGCGGCGTGTGTCGGGCATCGGCAAGCTCAGCCCGCGCAACTTGGCGATTGTTCGCGAACTATGGAACTGGAGACAAGAAGAGGCCCAACGTCGCAACCTACCCCCCAAGCGCATCTTGCGCGACGACTTGCTCGTGGAGATCGCCAAACGCAACATCGACAACCCCGATCAGATCATGGCCA
>JBGTMM010000534.1:0-4919 GCA_041743635.1 Bythopirellula sp. | reverse complement strand
TGCCCGGTCTGGGGAGGTGGCTAAAACAGTATCACATAGCAAGCTTATTCGGCAAACTTCTGGCTAGCCGTTTAATCGGAACGAGACAATGCGTTAACGTTAACCGAAGAGTATAACGATAAAGCAAATTGGTAAAACTTTGCGGGTAGGAAAGAGTTTTCACGCAGAGGCGCGGAGTCCGCGGGGAAGAGAATGCAAAATGAAAAATGATCAATGAAAAATGCAAAACGACGAGAAGCTGACGTTTCTTACTTTTGCATTTTGCATTGCACATTTTGCCTTTTTCATTTTCCTCTTTACTCCGCGACCCCTGCGCCTCTGCGTGAAAATCTACACGCCCCGTTTCGGCCTCGGCACTCTGTCGCTCGATTTTTTCTTGCCGCGCATCCCTTTGCGTCCTCCACCCCCCAGTTTTTCTTTGATCGAATCGACCGGCTCGCCAATCGCATCCTGCATTTGCTCGATACGGTCGCGAATCGCCGCGGCACGTTCAAATTCCAGATTCTCGGCGGCGGAAAGCATTTCGGCCTCTAGCTCGGCGATGTATTCCTCGGTGATGTACTTAGTCTCTTCCGTGCGCCCCACCGCGGCATTGGCCTGCGCATGAGCGGCTGCGGTCGCTTCGATGCCCCGATGAATCGCCTTACGAATTGACTCGGGCGTGATCCCGTGTTTTTCGTTGTACAATTGCTGCAACTTACGGCGGCGCGTGGTTTCGTCGATCGCCCGCTGCATGGAATTGGTCACCTTATCGCCGTACAAAATCACTTTGGCATTCACGTTGCGAGCCGCGCGGCCGATGGTTTGCATGAGCGACGTTTCGCTCCGCAAAAAGCCTTCCTTATCGGCATCCAAAATTGCCACGAGCGAAACTTCCGGCAGGTCCAAGCCCTCTCGCAATAGGTTAATGCCGACGAGCGCCTCGAATTTTCCCTGCCGCAAATCGCGCAACACTTCCACCCGCTCAAACGCGTCCATCTCACTGTGCAGCCATTTGCAGAGCACGCCATTCTCGCAGAAGTAATTCGCCAAATCCTCGGCAAGCCGCTTGGTGAGCGTCGTCACCAGCACGCGTTCACCCGCGGCGGCCCGTTCTTTGATTTGTTCGAGCAAATGCGGCACCTGCCCGCGCGCTGGGATCACCTCGATCTCGGGATCCAGAAGTCCCGTTGGCCGCACAACCTGCTCGACAACTTCGCCGCCCGTGCGTTCAAGTTCGTAATCCGCCGGAGTTGCCGAGACATAGATCACTTGATTGTAGCGCTCGCGAAATTCCTCAAATTTCAACGGCCGATTATCGAGCGCGCTTGGCAAGCGGAAGCCATGCTCGACGAGCGTCGTCTTGCGGCTGCGGTCGCCCGCGTACATGGCCCCGATCTGAGAGACTGTGGCGTGCGATTCATCGATGAACAGTAAGAAATCCTTGGGGAAAAAATCAAACAACGTAAACGGCGGTTCCCCCGCGGCACGGCCACTCAACGGCCGGCTGTAGTTCTCAACTCCTGGGCAATAACCAACTTCCATCATCATCTCGACGTCGAACCGGGTGCGGGCATTGAGCCGCTGGGCTTCGAGCAACTTGCCCTGTTCGCGGAAGAGCTCCAACCGTTCACGCAGCTCCTGGCGGATGGCGTCGACCGCATTGTGAATGCGGTCTTCGGGAAGCACGAAATGCTTCGCCGGGTAGATGTACACTTCGCTCAGATTGTCAATTGTTTCGCCCGAAGTCGCATTGATGATCGAGAGCTTTTCAATTTCATCGCCCCAGAATTCGATGCGGTAGGCAAACTCCTCATACGAAGGCCAAATCTCCACGCAATCCCCTCGCACGCGAAACTTGCCCCGGGCCGGATCGGTGTCGTTGCGTTCGTACTGGATATTGATAAACCGCTCGAGCACATTGTCTCGGTCGAGCGACTCACCCACCCGCAGCCCGACCATCATATCCTTATAATCCTTGGGCGAGCCCAAGCCATAAATGCAAGACACGCTCGCCACCACGATCACATCGCGGCGACTCACGAGCGAACTAGTCGTCGCCAGGCGCATGCGATCAATCTCTTCATTGATCGAAGCGTCTTTCTCGATGTAGATATCCCGCTGCGGAATGTAGGCCTCGGGCTGGTAGTAATCGTAGTAGCTGACAAAATAGCTCACTGCGTTACGAGGGAAGAATTCCTTGAACTCGCTGTAAAGCTGTGCGGCCAAGGTTTTGTTGTGCGACAACACGAGCGCGGGGCGCTGCAACTCCTGGATCACGTTGGCCATGGTGAACGTCTTGCCGCTGCCGGTCACTCCCATCAGCACGTGCTCGTTCTGGCCCTGCTTAAGACCCTCGACGAGCTTCTTAATCGCGGCAGGCTGATCCCCTGCGGGCCGAAACGGTGCTTCGAGTTGAAATTGCATGGCGAGCCGGGGCGTCTCGCCCCCGATTGAGTGTTATTACCGACGCTCAAATCGTAGCGCCCAACTCGCCATTAGACCAGATTACGGAGAAGGAGACGATGGGTGCCTATACAAGGCGATCTAGTCCCGTTTCAACGTCCAGCAAGAATCGTGCTTCTGCATGGCAATATGCGGATAGTAGCTGGCCGCCGCAGGTGCAGCGAGCAGAATCAATCGCGTCTGAACTCCCGCAGCCTCGTGCGTTCGATGAATCAGTTCTCGTCCAATTCCTTGCCGTTGAAACGAAGTGTCGACGGCGAGATCCGCTAGATACGTGCAATAGGCAAAATCAGTGATCGCTCGTGACACGCCGAGCAGTTTCCCACCGCTCCGGGCGGCCACGATCACGTCGGCATTCCGGAGCATGCACTCGATCGTGTCACGTTCGCCGACGGGTCTGCGCTCGGCCAAGGTTGATCGCACAAGCACGTCGATGAATTCGCCGCATGACAGGGCGGGCTCGAGCTTGTATTCAATCGAGTCCATACCGTTAACGCCTCATACACAATCCGCCCATGCGATTGGCCGCAGCTGATGCGATCAGTGAATCACTCGAAGAACCGCGCTATCTTTACTCGGAAGTCACCGAGGATACGTGGCAGTGCAAATTCATCCTCGGCTCTGAGTAATTGAGCGGGCTTATCGGCGTGAAAGACATGTACGCATTTTGTGTCATCGTCAACAACACAAACAGCCTGGACACCCGCTTCCAAGAATTCGCTGATCTTCACATGGAGTTTGCTCCACCCGTCGCTGGGCGAACGAACCTCGAAGGCGATTTCGGGTGCGACCGATAACAGCCCGTCGGGCAACGGGCCCTTGGGCATGAGATGGTAACTGTAGTAGGCAATGTCAGGTCCGCGGACCGAATCCGGGTCGCGCTCCGTAATAACACCTGCATCGTTGCTAACGACCCGACCAATGTCATGGTCTTCCAAGTAACGTTGTAAAATATAGGACACACGAGCGCAGATTTCTCCGTGTCGAGGTCTTGAGGGGGGCATAATTATCAAGACTCCTTTCACGAGTTCGGTCGGGCCGTCAAAGGATTCCGGCAGAGTCGCGTACTCTTCTGCAGTTAGGAGTGAAATTCCGGTAGCCATATCACCCTCCAATCAACCATTAAGTCGTCTCTTTGTATTGTAGTTTGAGAACCGCCATGGCGGCAATCACACCTCATACACAATCCGCCCGTGCGATTGGCTGCGGCTGATGCGGTCGGTGGCGTACAACCCCGCGAGCACAAACTCGACGCACGACGCACGCACCGCTTCGTTTTGACTGGCGTTCACTTCAAACGCCTTGTCCCAGACCGGCGGCACGCGCTCGAGCAGTTTCGCGTAGTGCGACGAGGGCAGCATATCCCCCACTTCGATCTTTACCCCCTCCGAGAAAATCTGCCCGATTTCCGCCAGCCCATGCTTGTCGACGTACTCGCTGAAAACCGTCGCAATCGCCTCTGCCAGCACCGAGTCGAGCACCTGCTTCTCACTCATTTGATGCGTACCCATCAAGTCAAGTTCCAGCTTGCCGAGCGATGAGGCATAAAGATGACCCAAATCACTCATCCGAGGGACGGCGGGGGACTCGCCCAAAACGGCCGCCCGTTGCCGCGCACTCGCCAGCATCGTGCGGTAATTGGCAATCGAGAGCCGAGCGCTCACCCCCGACTGCTGATCAACGTACTTCGACTTCCTCGCCGCCCTGCTGATTTCCTCAACAAGCTCTTTCATGAAATACGGCACGATTACTTGTGAGTCCGTTTCTTCCACCTTCCCCCTTCCGCCTTCCCCCTTTCCCTCCGCTTCTTGTTCCAAAATCTGCACACCCAACTCGCGCTCCAGCGGATAATGCGTCTGGATCATCGAGCCGATGCGATCCTTGAGCTGCGGAATCACTTTGCCGCTGCGATTGAAGGTGGCGGGGTTCGCGCTAAAGAGAATCAGCACGTCGATGTCGAACTTTACCGGATAGCCGCGGATTTGCACGTCGCGCTCTTCGAGAATGTTGAAGAGGCCCACTTGCACCAATTCATCAAGCTCTGGCAATTCGTTCATCGCAAAAATACCCCGATGCATACGCGGAATGAGCCCGAAGTGCAACGAGTCCTCGGCACTCATACTCACTCCGGAGGCCAGCTTTGCTGGGTCGATCTCGCCAATAATGTCGGCGAACTTCGTCCCCGGCGATAGCCGTTCCGAGTACCGCTCTGCACGGCTCCACCAAGCAATCGGCACGTCATCGGCAGAGCGCTCGGCAATGATCTGCCGACCACGCCGCGTGATTGGTCGATAGGGGTCGTCATGCAGCGGGATTTCCGGATCGGCGATATAAGGAATCGCGTCATCCAGAAAGCTAGCCATCAGCCGCATCAATCGGCTCTTGGCTTGGCCCTTTTCTCCCAGGAATAAAATGTCATGCTGTGCGAGGATCGCGATGTTCAGTTCGGGCAGCACGGTGTCGTCGTAACCGAT
>JBGTMM010000533.1:0-6276 GCA_041743635.1 Bythopirellula sp. | reverse complement strand
CTTCATGCTAGCCAGAGAAGCGCAACCAACGGGCAATGTGAGCCAACCAGCCAACGAGCAGGCAACCACGAGCCGCTGCGAATTCATGACGTGTCCTTCCCAGAAAAAAAGACAGGGATCAACGCCCCTCGTCAGGCCGGATATGGTACAGACCTGCCAAACGCCGCCAAGGCCAACGTTGAATCAAGGCCGTGCTAGCAATCAACTCTTCGCGGCTGGAGAGAGCGCTGGCAATTCAAGCGTCCAATCCGGCCAGAACATCAACAGCGCGATACCGATTACCAGAGTGAAACTGAAAAACAGTGCTATCAGCCACGCTAATTTGCGCGAGCCAAGGACGACCACGGTTCCCGCTTTGAACACCAAATTTGCCAGCATTGCGATCAAAATGATGCGCCAACTCGTGGAACCATCGATGCGTTCCTCGCGAAACATTTGCGCGGCGGAGAGTGTGATCGCATCCATGTCGGTAAGCCCCGAAACGACCGCGACGACGTAGAGCGCGCGGTCTCCAAAGTGTGTTTTGACCACCGCGACGATGAATAGTACCGCCGCATACAAAAGCCCGAACACGATGGCCGCCTGTAATTGGGCCGGGTTTTCATTACTCGATTCGTCGAACTTCTGTCCCCGCGCCCAGAAATAGACAACGCCAGACAGCACACTCATGCTCAAAGCCAAGATTCCCAACGGCGGGACGACATAGCTCAACAACTTCGGTGCCACCACGCCAATCTCGAACAACGCACGCGCGTTGACCACAGTGCTCGCCAACATGATCACCAAGGCGGCGATCCAAGCACTGTCGGGACGAGCGGCGGTGCGCCGGGCATAGCTGACCGTTGTGGCCGTGCTGGAAATGAGCCCTCCCAACAATCCGCCCAGAATGGCTCCGATTCGATCTCCCAAGACGCGCTGAATCGCATAAGCGCACAAGCTGATGCCGACGATCAACACGACCATCCGCCAAATACGATAGGGATTCAAAACTTCATAAGGCCCATAAGTTTCGTCCGGCAAGATCGGCAGAATCACCAGACCGATTAGCACGAGTTGGAAAACACCCTTGAGATCGCTCTCTCCCATTGAGTCAATAAAAGAGTGAATCGGCTGCTTCCAATGGAGAAGTACCGCGGTCGCACCCCCCACGACAACAGCCGGCACGATGAGGCCCTGCCCCGCCGCGGCACCAACGGCATACATTAACAGCGCGGCCACTTCGGTGGTGAGCCCCAGTTGGACATCGGCATTCTTCAACTTGGCCAGATTGGCGACCACCAACAACGCCGCAATGCCCAAGAAACCAGCGGCAGTGGCCCAGGGTGCAATCCCTCCGCCCAAAGTACTCGTAAGTGCGCCGAGGAGTGTGATCAATGTAAAAGTGCGCACCCCCGCGGTCGCGGATTCTTTCCACTCGCGCTGCATCCCGACCAGCAGGCCCAGCCCGAGGGCGACGGCCAGTCCCATTAACTGTGACGTATCCATGATTAGCATGGCGAGGAAAGGTTTTCTTATATTTAAAACTAAATGCCAGCACGCGGGGTTGTTTTATTGTAACTGGTGAGCACGTTGAGCGCCGGAGGCCATCGAAACATTGAGACGTTTTTCAGGACTTCAAGGGTCTACGACCAACTCGCCGCGGCGGACGGGGTTGATCACTACGCAATGTCGTGGATCTACTCTACCCTCGGCAAAGGGCGCGGTTCTTCCTCGAACGACGCGGGTTTCACGCTGCTTGCCGTGATCTGAGAAATCGGCACAGCCGTGACGTTTGGTTTCCAGACCGGCAGCGAAGCCTCGGTGACTCCTGGAATCAATATCGTCTCCTCGTCAGTTCTAGGTACGACTTCCTCAATCGGTTCTTGGATCGAGACGGGTTCGCGAATCACGTTGTCGAGCCGTTGCTCGTAGGGTCCGTAGGCCACGCGTGGAGCTTGCGATGACGCGTAGTTGAGTTCACGCGGCCGGCCGCGGCGGCCTTCGCGAGTCGCGGCGTCTTGATAGGCTGCTGTTGGCCAACCCCCTTCGCTCAAATAGACGCCGTCGTAATCAAGGAGTGTTCCCTTGGCGAAATGCACATTCTTGACGGCGATGGCATATTCGGCCAGCGAACGGAAATATCGGCTCTCTGCTTCCGCCAAACGTCGTTGGCCATCGAGCAGCAGATCGAGCGGCGCCTTGTCCGCTTCAAAAGCCGCGGTGATCGCCTCCAATTGGTTGCGAGCCGCGTCCAAGCGGTTGTAAGTCGTTTGCGACACGACGTAAGAGCGTTCCATCTCGGCGACCGCCGCCGCCACGCCATGTAGCACTTGGTGTTCTTGCTCACGCAAGAGCGCTCGGGAGCGACTCAACTGCAACTCGGCATTCCGCACGGCCGCGGCGCCACGGCGATAACCGAGCGGCACGGTGAGCTCCATCCCCAATTGCCATTCTTGGAAATCGCCGCTAGTGAGATTCTTGTAAGCGTTGTCAAATTCTCCACCGACATCAGGGTCCGGGTTGAGCAAATCATGGCCAAACCCACGCCAGCGATAACGTCCGATGGCGTCAAATTCCGGCAACAAATGGTTCTTGCTGGCGACCCATTCCAGTTCATAGCGGCGAGTCTGAAAGCGTTGACGACGCAACTCCGCACGGCGAATCACGGCCTCACGAGTTGTTTCGGCCCAATCGAAATCGACTGGTGCGGTGAGCGGTTCGTCCGCGGGACGTAACAGCCGCCCGTCGCTCGGCGGCAGTCCCATTAGCATCCGCAAGCGACGTTCGGCCACTTGCACGCCGCCATTGCCGCGGAACGTGCCGCCGGGGCTGCCGTTTTCGGTGCGAGTGCCGTCGATCAACAAACCGCTGAGCGCGTTCTGCACTTCTTCTTGAAAGCGGAAGAATTGCTCGCGAGCTTGAGCTTCTTTTTCGGCTTCGCCGCCACGGCGGCCTGATTCAAACAGAGCGTGAATCCGCCGCCAAGTTTCGAGCGACGCATCTCGCGCGGCGATCTTGGCGTCCAAGTCGCGGTAGGCAAAGTATAAATCCCAGTAGGCATTTTCGATGTTGCTCACCAAGTCGCGGACCGCGATCTCAAAGTCCGTGAGCTCGACGTCGGTGTTCGCCCGCGCGATCAACACGCCGTTGTACAAACCTGGAATATCGGTCGGTCCGGCGATGCGGTTGTAGAGCATGCCGCTGCCTTGCAGCAGCGGATGCCGGAATTCGGTTTCGAAGTTGGTGTTCCACGCGCTGGGGAACAAATTACTGGGGGCGTTGTTGGCGTCGTAATCGGTGTTGTGGCGGAAGATCAACTGCGTGCCGGTGACGGCTTGCTTGGTAATTTGCGACTGCATCACGAAGGCATCTTGAACCAGGATGCGCGTGCCACCCCCAAAGAATTCGTTGTTAAGTGCTCGGTCGTTTTTCTCTCCGAAAGCGCTTGTCGAGAACTGCGCATCGAATGCACTCAAGGCTGCATCAACGCCGAAGCGGGGATCGGTTTCCACGATGGCCGTGTCCCAATGGGTTTGCACATTCGTCGGCGACCGCAGCACCGCACCCCCCAGGTCGCGCAGCACCTTGGACTGTGACAGGGCCATTTGCACAACCGTTTCGAGTGGCACGTCCCAGTATTCGGGCTGCTCCTGGCTGGTGAGCGACAACGGTTCCAAGGCGGCCCAATCTTCGCTCATGCTGCAGGGCGACACGACGGGATATTCCACGTCAATCGCGATAGCATGGTAGCAATCTTCCGGCATCGTCGCCTTAAAATCACTCCGTCCGCGCGAACGACAGCCGGTCAGCACCACCGTCAGGTAGAGCACGAGGACGATCCATCGCGAGCGGTTCGGATTTGCCATGCAAGCGGTGGCCTCGCTTCGGGGCCGTTCAAGTGACATTGCGGGTGCGAACAGGGAATCGGAGCCCCGAGAGAAGTGTGAGTCTCTGCTTGGTTTTCGGCGTGTTAAAACCGCCACAACTACGATTTCCGTTACCAACGGCAAAACTTGCGCAGCTTGCCAACCGGGATTGCCAGCAACGTCGGCCGCAAAGATTCTTACTCCCAGCACGGCAGAGAGCCAACGATTTGGCAAAGCCTGGATATACTGAAAAAGTGATGAACACGCTCGACGACGATCTTGAAGAACGGCGCAAAACACTTTCGGCCAGTTGGCAAGAAGTGGAAGATTTTCTCACAAGTCTCCACGAGTTCGCCCGTGCGCCGATTGAGCCGGGCGATTTCTATCGCCAACTGATCGAAGGTTGCGTGAAAACGCTAGCAGCGACCGGTGGAGTTGTTTGGCAGCCCGATTTGCATGGCAGATGGCAAGTGCTTGACGCGATCAATCTCGCTGCCGTTGTGGCAAGCGACGATGCCTCTCATGCCGCTCATCAACAACTCTTGCAGCAAACGAGCCTTACGGAACACCCACGCGTGCTGCTACCCGGACACAACAATCCCACGCAAACAGTGATCGCGATTGGTGCGGTTCCTGCGAACGACGCCGCACGACCGCAGGCGCTGGTGGAGCTTTTCATGCGTGCCGGTTGTGGCCCCGACGTGCAACATGGTTGGGAGGAATTCCTAGCGGCTGTGATCCTCACGGCGGAAGAGTTTCATCTTCGCCATGAACTTCGCACTTTGCGCGGCGAGCAGACGACACATGCCGACGTGCTCGCGCTGTTGCGGCAAATTCATCGCGGAGCAACGCTACAGGAAGTTGCGTATACTATCGCCAATGAAGGGAGCAATTTTCTCGGCGTGGATCGATTGAGTGTTCTATTGCGCCGTGGCAGAGATTGGCAGCTTCTGGCCGCGAGTGGCGTCGAACGGCTCGAACCGCGTGCTGATGCGGTGAAGGAATTGCAGTCACTCGCTGCGGTAACTTCTCATTGGGGCGAGCCGCTCGATTATATCGAGGGGAATGAATCGTCAGAATTACCTGCTGCGGTGGCGGAAGCATTGCAACAACATATCGATCATTCCCATGCGCGGCGTTTGGTCGCCGTGCCACTCAACTTCCGCCAGGACAACGCCGCCGCACAGAATTCACACGAGACAATCACCGTCTTGATCGCCGAGAATTTTTCTGGCGGTGACTTCCTCACGCGGCAACGCGTTGTGGAGCTCGCCCACTTGTGTGAACCAGCGCTGCAGCAAGCTGCGGAGTGGAATCGCTGGCCGATTCGCACCGCTGCGCATTGGACGAAAAGTGCAACACGCTTGTGGGAAAAATGGGGGGTCAGTCGCTTGGCACTTGCGGGGGCAGCAGTGGTCGCCGTGCTATTGGCGCTGATATTCGTGCCGTCTGACTTTGAAATCGAAGCTCCGGCCACACTCATGCCACGGATTGTGCAGGATGTGTTTGCCTCAACGAACGGAACGGTTCGTGAAATCAAGGTTCAACATGGCGAACAGGTGCAAACCGGCGCCGTCCTGGCCGTGCTCGATGATTCGGAATTGGACTTGGAAACCGAGCGCGTGCGAGGCGAGTTGGCCACGGTCCGTAAACGGCTGGAAGCCATCGCGGTGGCTCGCACGGATCGCCAAGCGCTTGAGGAGCCGACGCCCGATCGACTGCCCCTTTCCGCTGAAGCTAAACAATTAGAATTCCGCCAAGCCAGCCTGCTTCAACAGGCGAAGATCCTCGGCCATCGCCGCGAATCCCTCACGCTCCGCAGCCCCATCGGGGGGACCGTGCTCACGCTCGATGTGCAAAATCTCTTGCGAACCCGGCCCGTTGAACGAGGCCAAGTTTTATTCACCGTGGCCGACACGAACTCAGGTTGGAATTTGGAAACGCGCGTTCCTCAAGATCGAATCGGTCACGTGATCGCGGCGGAACAAAACAGCGACGAACCGCTTGCCGTGCGTTTTCGCTTGGCGGGGGATTTAAAACACACCTACGCCGGTCACGTTGCCGAGATCGCAGAAACAGCCGTGCTCGACATCGCCAAGCTTGTCGAGGGATTACCGGAGGTGCATGTGGATGTGAGCGTCGACGAAACATCGCTGCCCACGGCGCGGCCACAAATGGCGGCGACGGTTCGTATCAATTGCGGCCGGCGGTCGCTCGGCTATGTGTGGTTGCACGATGCCTGGGATAACATTTACTCCTGGTTGGCATTTTGATGTACAAAGTCGTTCGATGTCGTTGGAATCTAGTTTTGCTTTGCGCGGCCGCGCTGTGCGACGCCGATGCGCGCGGTGCATCACCCCTGGTGATTGAGTCGGTCGTGTTGAGCCCGTTTGACGCTGCCGAGGTTCCCGCGCAACAGGTTGGGATGCTT
>JBGTMM010000532.1:0-4942 GCA_041743635.1 Bythopirellula sp. | reverse complement strand
CCGCAGTTGAGTTGCAAGCTGGTGTCGGTGGAGCATTTGAAGAGTTCGGGGTGTAAGCCCGTCGCTTCCACGGCGAACTGGATGCAAATGGTAAACAGGCCTTGTCCCATCTCGGTGAAACCGGTGCGGATGTGGACGCTGCCGTCTTCTTCGACGGTGAGTGCCGCACGGCCGATGTCGGGCATGCCGTTGCCGATGCCAACATTCTTGATGCCGCAGGCGATACCCGCGAACTTAGCCGCTTTGTATTGGTCGCGAACGGCTTCAAGAGTTTTGCGCAGGCCGAAGGGTTTGTCGAGCACTTGACCCGTAGCGAAGGCTTCGCCGGGCTCGAGAATGTTGCGATCGCGGATGTCGTAGCCGTCGATGCCGACTTTTTCCGCGAGCCGGTCGAGCAAACCTTCGATGGCGAATGCAGCTTGATTCGCGCCGAAACCGCGCATCGCGCCGCAGGGGGGATTATTCGTGTAGACGGCGAGCGACTGCATGTCGATGTTCGGCACGCGGTAGGGACCGGTGCAATGCCCGCCGGCACGTTCGAGCACCTTGGCCCCGACCGAGGCGTAGGCCCCCTTGTCGCCGATGATGCGGGCCTTTACCGCCATGATGTGGCCTTCGGCATCACAGCCGATTTTGTAATCCAGCACAATTGGATGCCGCTTCGGGTGGATGCGGAAACTCTCGGGGCGAGTGAGGGTGAGTTTCACCGGCCGCCCGGTAACCCAAGCCATGAGGGCGGTTTGGGCTTGGATCGACATATCTTCCTTGCCGCCGAAGGCCCCGCCATTGCTCACCAGCAAGACTTCGACGCGCTCTTTGTCGATGCCGAGAACGGACGCGATTTGGCGCTGGTCATCGAAAACGCCTTGGCCCTGGGTGTAGACAAAGAGGGATTCAACTGCGGATTGCGGATTGCGGAGTGCGGAATCGCCATCTTCAATCCGAAGTCCGAAATCCGAACTCCGAAACTTGGGAACCGCAATACAAGCTTCTGGCTCCAAGAAAAGGTGCTCGATGCGCTGAGTGACGTACGTGTCTTCGAGCACGAATGCCGATTGGCGGAAGCCCTCTTCCACGTCGCCTTTTTTGAGCGAGGATTTGCTCAGGAGGTTCGTGTCGAGGTGCGGATGCACGATGGGCGAGTCCGGCTCGAGCGCAGCGCGGGGGTCGGTCACCGGCTCGAGGACTTCGTACTGGATGTCGATCAACTCGGCGGCGCGGCGAGCGAGGCGTTGGTTGTCGGCCACGACTCCGGCGATCACGTCCCCGGTGCAGCGCGTGACATCGCCTATGCCGACGAACACGGGCCAATCTTTGGAGATTAGTCCTACGAGCGGATCACCCGGCACGTCAGCGGCGGTCACGACCCGATGCACGCCAGGAAGCGCGAGCGCGCGAGTCGGATCAATCGCCAGAATCTTAGCTCGTGGATGATCGGTGAGCCGCACGGCACCGTACAGCATGTCGGGGACCGTCATGTCGTCGATGAATTTGCGATCCCCCAGCACGGCCTCGTGGCCGGTGTAGCGCTGAAGATCAGTGCCGACTTTGCCCGACTTGTCGGCCTCGGAAAGCTCGGGGAGCGATTCCCCTTGGCGGAGCTTGGCGTAAAGTTCGATGCTGTCGACGATCTGCGCGTAACCGGTGCAACGGCAGAGGTGCGGTTTGAGCGCGGTGGCGATTTCCTCGCGCGAGGGGGTTGGATTTTTATCGCACAACCCCACGCCGCGCATAGCCATGCCGGGAATGCAGAAGCCGCATTGCACGCCGCCGCAGCGGACGAACGAATCGGCGATCCGCGCTCGATGTTCTTCGTCGAGACCTTCGAGGGTGGTGATCGACCTGCCGGCCGCTTTGACCGGCTTCAAGGCGCACGACATCACCGGCTTATCATCCAAGAGAACCGTGCAGCAACCGCATTGGGCCTGGGGAGAGCAACCGTTCTTGGGCGAGGTAATGTCCAGAAAGTCTCGCAGGACATCCAAGAGGGTGAGATCATCGTCCTCGGGAAGTTGGAGCTCGACATCGACTCCATTGACGCGGCAGACGAGCTTTTCAGAGTTAACGGTGCCTGAGATTTCAGAAACAGTCGCCACAGTGTTGGCCTCCAGAAGACTGGGGTTGGTAATCCAGACCGGGAGTGATCAAACACTCGCCCTGGAATTGACGAAATTTCGCCAAAACGCTTGCCTGGACAGCGTCTTTTAAAACGCAGGTGGCCAACTCATGCCTCGTCGCTCGCCGAGACTATCCTTCCACCATTATTAGTGTGCCATACGATGGGCCTCGGTTCAAGGACATTACGGAAGCTTCGCATAGACATAAAGAGGCTTTTTGGTAGATTGCTCCGATTATGAAAAACAGCACCTATCTCAATGCCGCACAAAAGTACGAAAAGCAGATGGTCCGCTTCCTGCGGGACCTGATTGCCATCCCCAGCGAATCCGCCGAAGAAGGGCCGGTGATTGCCCGTATCCGAGAGGAAATGGAGGCCACCGGGGCCTTTGACAAGATTTGGACCGACAAGCTGGGCAACTTGCTGGGCCAAGTTGGCAAACCGGGTCCCGGCAAGAAGCTGATCGCGATCGACGCCCATGTCGACACCGTCGGCATCGGCAACCGTGATGAATGGAAACACGATCCCTACAAAGGAAAAGTCGCCGATGGCAAAGTCTGGGGCCGCGGGGCAGGGGACCAGGAAGGGGCCATTCCCGCGATGGTTTATGCCGCCAAGATTTTGCGTGATCTCAAGGCGGACATGTCGGAGTTTTCCCTGCTCCTCACGTTCACCGTGATGGAAGAAGACTGCGACGGGCTTTGTTGGCAGTACATCGTGAAGGAAGACAAGATTCGTCCCGATGTGGTGGTGGTGACCGACTCGACGAACTGCAGGATCCTGCGCGGGCAGCGCGGGCGGATGGAAATTGGCGTCACCTGCGATGGCAAGTCGTGCCACGGTTCGATGCCCGAGAAGGGTGACAACGCGGTTTACAAGATCGCCAAGGTGGTCCGCGAGATTGAAGCGCTCAACGAGCGGCTTCCCCAGGATGATTTTTTGGGGAAGGGGACGATCACGGTCAGTTACATCGACTGCAAGACCCCCAGCCTGTGTGCCGTGCCGGGGCAGGCGTACATTCATTTGGATCGCCGGCTCACCGTGGGCGATACCAAGCAATCGGCCGTGGCGCAAGTGAAAGACGCCGTCAAGCGGGCCGGCGTCAAGGCGAAGGTCGAAGTGCTCCGTTACTCTCGGCCGAGTTACACGGGGCTCGAATACGAAACCGAAAAGTATTTTCCGACTTGGTGTTTTCCGGAAGATTCGCTGCAAGTGCAGGCCGCAATCAAGACGCATCAAGAAGCACTGGGACGGGCACCGGTGGTGCATCGGTGGACCTTCAGCACTAATGGGGTGTCGATTGCCGGCATGTACGACATTCCTTGCGTCGGCTTCGGCCCCGCTCCCGAGAATGTGGCGCATACGGTCAACGACTCGGTGCCCATACAGCACATGATTGACTGTGCCGCCTTCTACGCGGCGTTCGGCCAGTCGTATTGCGATCTCGCCGCCGGTCGGCCCAATGAAACGTCGATGACATTCAAACGTAAACCAGCGTAAATTAAAAACAATTTTGCCACAGAGAGCACAGAGACCACCGAGAAAACCAGAAAAAAAACAAATTCTCTGTGAACTCTGTGCACTTGTATGTTTTCAAAAGACGAAAATCTGTTATCACATCAGTCAGCTAGTTCTCCCGCAGCGCAGTGGGAGAGCCAGCGGTCGCGTGGAGATCGATCGTGTCCTGGCGCCCGAGACGCCGTCACGGAGCGGGATCCCACGCGGCCTCGTTCCACTAACCCGAACAGTCGCCAGAGCCGTCGCCGCGGGAGAAAATCCCTGGGGTCGCCGAGCTCGCATTCGCAAGACAGGGAGCAGAACGTGTCTGAACTCATCGCAGCCTTAGCGCCGTCAACCTTTGTCGGCATCGACGTGGCCAAAGAAAAATTGGATGTGTGTGTGTTGCCGGGTGGCCAACTCCACGCTTTCGCCAATAATGCCGTGGGACACGCCAAGTTGGTTTCCCTCGGGCAATCTCTGGGGAATTGCTTGATGGTCCTGGAATCAACGGGTGGGTACGAACGCCCCGCGCTGTACGCCTTGCAAGATGCGGGGCTGGCGGTGGCGCTGGTGAATCCCCGCCAAGTTCGCGATTTCGCCAAGGGGATTGGCCAATGGGCCAAGACCGATGCCTTGGACGCGGCGGTGCTGGCGGAGTTCGCCCGCTTAGCCGCGCCCCCAACAACCGAAAAAACCTCGCCAAAACAGCGCGAACTCGAGGCTTTGGTGACCCGCCGTCGACAGCTCTTGGAAGTCCGCGTCGCCGAAAAGAATCGCCTGGGACAGACCGCTGATAAGTTCATCCAGAAGACGCTCGGGCAGGTCCTCAAGACGATTGATCGCCAAATCAAAGCCATCGAAGAACGCATCGCCAAGCTCCTCGAAAGTGATGACCAGTGGCAGGCCAGGTTGGAGTTGTTGCTGAGTGCCCCCGGTGTTGGCAAAACGGTCGCCGCGACACTTGTGGCCGAGCTACCCGAACTAGGGGAACTCAATCGACAAGAGATCGCTGCTCTGGTAGGCGTAGCCCCGTTCGCCAAAGACAGTGGCAAAACCCGCGGCCGGAGGTCCACTTGGGGAGGCCGACGTGATGTTCGTTCGGTGCTGTACATGTCCGCCCTCACTGCTCGACGCTTCAATCCGGTCATCAAAGCATTCGCCCAGCGGCTCGCCATCGCTGGCAAGTCCTTCAAAGCGATCCAGATCGCTTGCATCCGAAAGCTCTTGGTCATACTCAACACCATGATCAAAAACAACACTCCCTGGAAAAATATGGCAATTCACTGATCCGATCAGTTTCCTTACTTGACATTTAACACAGTCGCT
>JBGTMM010000531.1:0-8027 GCA_041743635.1 Bythopirellula sp. | reverse complement strand
GTGAGAGTGCGGCGGATTTTGCCGTGGTTGTGTTGAATAAAGGGACTGCGGCCGAGATAGCGCTTGAGTTCGCGGTTGGGCTTCTTGGGGGGAACGAGCTCGGTCGTCAATTCTTCTTCAGGCGGCAGAATAACCTTGGTGCGGACCTCAAACGTGAGGATCGCATGGGCCTCGGTGCCGCCGGGGAGGTACGGGATCGTGATGACCATCTGGCGGGCCCCGCCGTTGAGCATGCGGTAGTCAACCGATTCAATCTCGGCCGAGATGTCCTCCTCGGTGACGATCACTTCTTGCTCGTCGCACTCGAACGGCACGGCGACCATGGCCACCACGTCGCGCACGGGACCACGACTTGCCTCGATGGAAGCTCCCACCCGGTAACGCACGGCGACGGTGTCGCCATACGTGCGGAAGGGATCGGCGGGGGCGGCTGTGATCTGCGCGGTGGCGGAATAAGCGGTGAGTAATGCGAGCAGAGCGGCGGAGACAATTCGTAATGTCATGTTAATTCTCGAGAGGCACGCGGGCGGCTACCTTTAATTGTAGCTTGGCTGAACGAGAAAAGTTCTGCCGCTAAGCCGCAAGCGGCCGCAAAAAATCCGCTCGACCGTGTTCAGAGAGGGCACGGCCGAGCGGAGCGCAGGATCGAATGCATGATGTTTCGTCTCGCCAGGTATGCGGAGGAGGACGCAATCTGGCGAGTTCTCGGCGTGGGTGGGGCAGACCAGCGATTGAGTGGTGGGAGCAATTGCTCTCTGCCAGTTGGCCACGCGGAGCGGGTTATTTTAATCTGTTTATTTCACTCGGTCGATTTCGTTGATTCGGGGAAATTCACCCTGGCAGGAGCCGGGCCGGGGTCGATCAGGCTGGAACCTTGCGGAGCGAACGTTTGGGGAAGCGATGGCTGCTGGTCGCTGGGCACCATGGTGCCACTTTCATATCCCATATCAGTCGTAGCTCCGCCGCAGCAGCCGCTATCCATGGAGCTACTACCCATGGAGCCACTCTCCATGTACCCACCCGACCAGCCGCTTGACCCACAGGGTGAACACATATTCATGCACGGATCGCAACAAGGTTGGCATTGGGGAATGCACTGGGGGACACATTGCGGGGCACATTGGCAGTTGGCCTGTGGCATGACCATCTGTTGCATCGGTGCGGCCATTTGCGGCTGGATATATTGGGGTTGCTGGACATACGGGGTTCCCAACGCGACGGGCGAACCCATCATTGCCGGGGCCACCGTCCGCGTGCCGCAGAGTGATCCGCGATGGAGAAAGTTACGACAGCGAGTACAGCCGCTGGAGCCAACGGTCGTGCAGGCCGCTAATACCAGCAAAATCACACCATTCGATCTCATTTGAGTCTCCTCGGCGGGCCACCCGTGGCGGGTGATGTGGGGAGGGGTTTCGTAGCAAGCTCTCTGGTGGGTGCGATCGCAACGGTTGGTGCAATCGCAGGGGTCTCGCAAGTGTGATCGAGTGGCGGTAAAGCCAACCCAAACCAGAAACCAACCACGAACATTAAGGTCAAGCAACTCTACAACACCCCCAGCGATGTGCAAACGCAACACGAAAATTTTTTGCAACATTTTTCCGGCACGCACGTGGAAAAAATGCTACGTTTCTGTAGACCGCTGAGAACGGCCCGCACACACCTCGTTTGTGCAGGCCCAGCGGCATAATCCGACACAATGGAATGCGTCGTTCAGGTGACATTCCCTTGTGTGGCCGCTCGACAATTGTGGAACTCGCGCGAATGGAATCCTGAAGCACGGACGGAACTTACCCATGTTTGCCTTCAACCAATGGCGTCAAGCGATTGGCTGCCGCTCGATAGCTGCGATTTCAGCAGCCTGCCTTCCTGTATTTGCGTTGACTGTTATTGCGTTACCCTGTCTGGGTGCATCGCTGGCTGATCCCCCCGCGCCACCTACCGCGGATGAAGTTCTGCTCATTAGCACCCGTGGCCTCGGCACGTCATGTGTTCCGGGGCGTATGAAGCTGGAACTCGACTGTCGCCGATTGACATTCAACACTGCCGGCGAACCCCTGTGGGTCGCTTACGATTGGCACAACCTGCAGAAGCCCGTCGATGCACAGCGGCAGACGGTCATCTATGTGCACGGCAACCGGGTGTCGTCGGGCTATGATGCGACCGAGGGGATGGTCGTCTACCAATCTTTGATAACCGGGCAATCTTTGATCTCCGGACGAAGTAGCCACAAACCACTCCGGTATATCATCTGGTCGTGGCCTTCGGCGCAGATTCCGGGGCAGATCAAGGATTATCAGGTGAAGGCATTGCGCACCAATCCGGTGGCCTGGCAATTGGCTTGGTTTATCGACCAGTTGCCGGTTGAAACGCCGATCGCGCTAATGGGGTATAGCTACGGTGCCCGGGCGGTGAGCGGCGCAATGCACTTATTGGGGGGCGGGAGCTTGGGAAATTTGCAGCTTGAGGAGCGCCAGCATCCCGACCGACCGCCGGTGCGGGTCGCGCTCATGGCAGCTGCGTTCGATGCCGATTGGATGCTGCCTGGCGAGATGCATGAGCGCACCATCACGCAAGTCGAGCGAATGGTGGTCGTCACGAACAAGCAAGATCCCGCGATGCGGTTCTTCAAGCTAAGCACGAAACACAGCCGCGTCGAGGCGTTGGGGCTGGCCGGGATGCCGCAAAACGCAAAGCTCGGCCCGGCGGCGAAACGGATTGAATATCTCGACGTGACGGCCAAGGTGGGCCGCAGCCATGTGATTTATGACTATCTGGCGGACACACCGAAAATGAACCGCATGTGGGACCAACTTTTAGACGAGAACCAGAACTTGACGGTTCCGGCGTATGCACATCTGCAAGCTGAAAACGCACGGAAATAGGAACTAGCCCCCGGCGCCAGCCGGGGGGTTCCTTTCAGCGCAACCATCGGCTTGTGCCGACGGCTTTTGTGAACGCTGACTTATTCCGCTCCGGGCAGGATGTTGTCATAATCGCTTCCATGAGCGAGAGCGTAGCTTATTTGAACGGTGAGTGGATTCGCGGCGCGGACCTTGCCGTGCCGGCGAGCGATTTGGGCTTTTTGCTCGGCACGACGCTTACCGAAAAACTGCGGACGTTCGGTGGTCGCCCTTATCGCGCGGAGGCACATCTGGCGCGGATCCGCAAATCGATCGAGATCATGGGCTGGAATGCGGACGCGATTTGCCGCGAAGCTGGTAAAGCGCTTGAGGAATTTGTCACACGGAATGCGGCGTCCATTGTCGAGGGAGACGATTGGAACATCACGCTGTTTGTGACGCCGGGAAAATCGGCGGACGCCGTGAGTCCGACAGTTTGCTTGCATGGCTACCCCATTCCGTTTCATCAATGGGCGCACCAATTTCTGCAGGGGGTCGAAGCGGTGATCGTCGGCACGCGGCAAGTGCCGAGTAATTGTTGGCCCGCCGAGCTGAAGTGCCGTAGCCGCATGCACTACTATCTGGCCGACCGTCAGGCGGCGAAACATTCGCCCCAGGCGCGGGCCATCTTGCTCGACCAAGAGGGTTACATCGGCGAAGGCTCGACGGCCAACGTTATCGCCTACTCTGCCGACCGTGGCTTGGTGACTCCCAAAATCGCCAAAGTCTTGCCCGGCGTGAGTCAGCAAGTGATTTTTGATTTGGCTCAGTCGCTGGGGATTGCGCATGCAGAGCAGGATTTACTCCCTGCTGATTTGTCGCAAGCGGGTGAGCTATTTCTGTCGAGCACGTCGATTTGCCTGTTACCGGTGGTGAATCTCGACGGCCTGCCGATTGGAACAGGCCAACCCGGGCCGGTATTTCAAAAGCTGCTCACCGTATGGTCGGAGCAAGTGGGCGTTGATATCGCCGATCAAGCTCAAAAATTCTCAGTGCGGTAGTGGTTGTGGGGGTTTGGCCGCGAATTATCCGCATTTTCTCACGTCCCAAAATACCACGAAAATACGCGGGTTTTCGTCCAGAATTTTCTTGACTCACAACGTCGGTGGGGGGTCAAGTAGGGCGGTGTCTACAAACCAACTCCAGGCCAACTTCGGTGAACTGCAGGTCATTGAGGTGATTTCATGAAGCGAATTCTCCTTTTAATTCTCGCCATCTTGTGTTTCACTCCCTTCGCTTCGGGTCAGTTGGTTCTGAATGGCGACTTTGAAGCACCCGCAATACTTGGAGCTGGCCAATCGCCAATAGCACCGGGAACTGGAAAGGCGCTGGCGGCGGATCCAGTGGACTCGCGATATTCCGATGGCATTCTCGCAATTTCTACTTGGGTTAACGGTTTCACGGATGTTGGTTTCGGCGCGGGCGTGCGCGACGCGGGTCTCAGTCGCGTCAATTTCGATGGAAGCGGTGATACCCAGTACGCGTTTATCAACAACTGGGAAACTCGTCTGAGCCAGGTCACTTCACGGATTGTTCAGTCTGGAGACATTTACGCTGCAAGCATTCTCGTCGGTTTGCCGGGGTTCGGAGGAGAAGCTGGCCGTTTTCAATTGTGGGCTGGAGCGCCGTCAATGGCGAACCCCGATGTATTCCCGTCTACCGCTATGCTATTAGCGGAAATTAGGGTAAGAATATACTTGACTCATCATACCGATCTTGATATAATCAGGGCATGAACAACAAAATTGAGAATCCGCAGTCGTTATTAGGGGCCATTCGCTATTTTTCCGACCCAGACGTATGCCATGCCTACATGGTCAAGATTAATTGGCCGGATGGGCGAATCACCTGCCCCAAGTGTGGTGGGGAAAACATCGGTGAAATCAAAAGCCGGCGCATGTTCCAATGCAAGGCGGCTGACTGCCGCAAACAGTTTTCCACCAAAGTCGGGACAATCTTTGAGGATAGTCCTTTGTCCCTTGAAAAATGGTTCGTGGCGGCATGGATGATCGCCAATTGCAAGAACGGGGCTAGTAGCCATGAACTTGCACGGGCGATTAGCGTGACTCAAAAATCAGCATGGCACATGTTGCATCGAATTCGTTTGGCTATGAAAACTAAGAGTTTTCGCAAGTTACAAGGTGAAGTGGAAGTCGATGAAACGGGCATCGGTGGCAAAGTTCGCAATATGCACCGTGGCAAGCGGACAGGTAAAAGTACGGGATATACTGCCAAAACATTGATTCAAGGCACATTGGAGCGCGGTGGCGAGATTCAATGCACCGTCGTTGCAGATCAATCAGGTGAGACCTTAAAAGGCGGCGTCCATGAACAAGTGAAGGCCGGTTCCACCGTCTACACAGACGCTTTACGGGCCTATAGCGGCCTTAGCGCCGAGTATGTCCATGAAGTCATCAACCATGCCGAAGCCTACGTTGAGGGCCGAGTCCATACCAACGGAATTGACAATTTTTGGTCACTGCTCAAACGCACGATCAAAGGGACTTATGTTTCGATTGAACCTTGTCATCTGGGCAGATACTTGGATGAACAAGTTTTTCGGTTCAACAAACGGAAGGGGAACGACGCCACGCGGTTCTTGGAAGTCATGCTCTCCATCACTGGTAAAAGGCTGACTTACGCGGAGTTGATAGCTAGCGTTTAGGCTTGGCTTGCCGTTTTTGTTTGGCAATTTCATACTTGCGTGACTCGGCCGCAATCTCTTTCTTGGGGACTTGGAGCAATTGTTTCACAAGTGAATCAAACGCCTTAAAACCAGTTGGTTTTTTGCTAGTCATGGAGGGTGAATATAGAGATGAGAAAACTGGGTTCATTTATTGCTGTTGATGCAGATGGAAATCAATACACGATCCATAAGTTCAAGAAATCACAAAAGGTTTCATCTGGAGAAATGATTCCAGTTGGAACTTGGATTTTGAAAACGGATGATGGCAGATTGGTTAGCTACAAGGGAAAAGGTCAATATGAGATACTAACGAACGGGCTGTCCATTCCGATTTCGTCTTCTGATCCAGACGCCCCGTAATTACTCGCCAACTACGAACCTTTGGAACTAAAAACCCTTGGGAGTGCCAATAAGGTAGCCCGTCTCCATCATCGGTACGATCGCACAAGAACAGATGACTACCACAAACGCATTCGTACATAAGTTCACCATCCGGTGGCTCATGGTCGCTGGAAGCGATCCAATCGGTCAATGGCGTTATAGCTGGTAAGGTGGGTGTTTCAGTCATAATGAAATCCTCGAAAATATGGATGTGTGATGAGTCAAGTATATTCTTACCGAAATAAGTGCGGCAAACTCAGAATGGAATATCAATGTCCCGGACATAGTGGTAACGAACAACGAATGGCATCAGTTGGAATTAGAATATACCGTGCCATCCACTGGTTCTATGATTGGCCAGCCGCTCACTCTATCATTCCTCACTAGTCAGTCTTCCGTTGGCCCTACGTATTGGGACGATGCAACGCTTTTTTCTGTCCCCGAACCAACCGGATTGATATTAACAGCGACTGCAGCGGTGTTGGGATTTGCCACCCGCCGCCAACTCAGCTAGGGCCGCTTCGATACGCGGCCTAGGTTCCCTGCATCTGCTTCATGAGTTCCGGCGTCAGCTCGCCTCTTAACTCGGTGTGTGATTCCACCAGTCGCATGATGTCCAGTAAATCCTTCTGACGTTTGCTCGGCCTCCGCTCTGTGTCACTCCAGGCGGCGATTTTACCTGCGAGTGTGTCCTTCAGCGAAGCGACCCGCATCAAGATGCCATGCACGTCGGCTGAGGTGCCACGTGAGGGAAATTCCTGATAGAAATCTTCTGTGCTGATTTGCACGGAAACCTTCGACGATCCCTTGAGATTGATCGACCATTGGAAACGCTCGGCTTCAAAACCAGCGGCGACCAGCGATTCAACCGCTTCCTCGACGCGTTCATGGGCAATGACCACATCGACATCTGCCGTGGCAAGCGGCTCCTCGGCCCAATGGTTAACAGCCAGACCGCCGATCATGCACCAAGGGATTTCCAGCCGCTCGAGGACTTCGATCAAGCGGAAAACATCTCCCCCGCCGCCCGCCGTTTGCCAGTCATAGAATTGCCGTTCGGTCATTTTTTTCACGGTCCGGATTGCGGTCCGCCGGCGTGGCTAAGCCTCATTCGCTTAAGTACCGAACGGATCATGCTGTCCCGATTTGCACATGAGCGGCGTAGCCGAGGGTGCTAAGATTCTTCCCAGTGAGACCAAAGGCCCGCACGTCGGCCACGCCCAAGCGGGCCACTGCATCGCGTACGACGGTGGACTCAAACTCTGCTTCCATCATCTGAAGCTCCGCCCAATTCACCAGCTCTTCCAGCGACGTCTGATGACTCAGGTAAGCTCCGATTTGATCGGCGACAATTTGACGAGTAATCTGCATTACACCATTCTACACATTGCGATGTCCTTGATCGACGGGAAATTTGTGATGAATCTCGACCAAGATCCCGGTTTCATCATAAATCTCCTGCCAGAAACGAAGCGTGTTTTCACTGTCGTCGACTTCTTTTAGTAGCGGGCGCGCCACCCATGATGTCCCGCCACGTCCAACCTGTAGCAGCGACCGCCGCCGACCAATTCCCGCCACTGGCCGAATTTACGTTCATTTTGTTCACGACTTGCCATCTCAACATGCTAATAGCTGCTGGCGCCTCGCGAATAGTCTATAACCCCGCAAAGTAGTTGCGCACGGCCACGTCGAGTGTTTCGTTGGTCACCGCGAAGGGCAGCTTGTGAAACTCGCAGTAGTTGCGAATCTGTCGCAAGAGATCGCGGGGGTGGCAGAAGCGCAAAGGGCGGTCCGTTGCTTTATAGTGCGAGTCGAGCAGATAAGTTACCGCCGAAGTTTCGCACCGGCAGCTGGCTTTGGTGGCTAGTTCTTGGAACAGTGTGATGAATTCCTCGCGAGTGGGACCGTTCACTTCGATTTTGTAGGGAATGCGGCGCAGGAAGGCTTCATCAACGAGATCGCTCGGGTCGAGATTTGTCGAAAACACCAAGAGCATATCGAAGGGCACGGAAACTTGCCGGCCGCTCGAAAGATTCAAATAGTCGTGGTTCTTTTCCATC
>JBGTMM010000530.1:0-8288 GCA_041743635.1 Bythopirellula sp. | reverse complement strand
ACCGCTGAAGCGGCCTCCGCCTCAATTTCAACATTCTCAGCTTCCACAATCGCGGGAACTTCATCCTCCGGTGCGGGAGGAATCTCTTCCTCGTCCTTCGGTTTCTTCTTCGGCGCGCTCTTGGCTGCGGGCTTGGGCTCCGCCGCTTTTTCCTTGGCCGCAGGTTTGTCCTTCTCTTTGGGCTCTTTGGGGGCCGCGGCGCCATTCGCCGCAACCTCCAATTCGAGAATCGCCGCGCCGATTTTGATCGTGTCCCCTTCGGAGACTAACACCTTCGTGACCTTGCCCCCCTGGGGACTGGGAATCGGCATAGTGGCCTTGTCGGTCTCGACTTCGATGATGTCCTGCTCGGCTTTGATCGTGTCACCCGCGGAGACAAGAATCGAAAGCACATCGCCCGATTCAATATTTTCGCCCAAGTTGGGGAGTGTGATTTGTGTTGCCATGATCGATTTTCAAGGTCCAATGATTATCGTTGGAAATCTCTCGCAAAGGCGCGAAGGCGCAAATTTAATATTCATTTCTCTACTTTGCGCCTTCGCGCCTTTGCGAGAGACGATTCTTGCCTCATGCGTACAGTGCGGAAGGTTTCTCGGGGTTGATGTTCAATTCCTTCACCACGCCGGCGAGTCTGGCTTGCTCGAACTTGCCCCGCTCGGCGAGTTGGGTGAGCGTGGCCAGCGTGATGCACTCGGCATCCACTTCAAAATGTCGCCGCAAGGCCTCGCGTGATTCGCTGCGCCCCATGCCGTCGGTTCCGAGCGCGAACAAGCCGCCCTTAATCCAGGGGCTCACTTGCTCGGCCAGGGCGCGCATGTAATCGCTCGCCGCGACCACGGGGCCTTCCACACCTGCCAGTTGTTCTTCCAGGTAAGACTTCCGCGGCGTCTTGTCGGGATTGAGCATATTCCAACGCTCGCATTCCTGGGCGTCGCGCCGCAGTTGCGTGTAGCTGGTGATACTCCACACGTCGCTCGCCACGTCGTATTTCTCGGCCAGCATGTCGGCGGCCCGTAGGGTCTCGCGCAGGATCGCGCCGCTGCCAAACAACTGCACGCGGGGGCCTGGGGCATCAATACTTTTGTATTTGTACATGCCCCGGATGATTCCCTCTTCAACCCCCGTGGGCATCTCGGGCATCAGATAGTTCTCATTTCCGAGCGTGATGTAATAAATCGCCTGTTCGTTGTCCTCGTACAGTCGCTTGAGACCGTCGAAAATAATCACGGCCGTTTCGTAACCAAACGCGGGGTCATAAGCCCGCACGGTGGGAAACGCCATCGCGTTCACCAGGCTGTGACCATCTTGATGCTGGAGGCCCTCGCCGTTGAGCGTCGTGCGACCGGCCGTGCCACCCAACAGAAAACCCTTGGCCCGCATGTCGGCGGCGGCCCAAATGAGATCGCCTATCCGTTGGAAGCCGAACATCGAGTAATAAATAAACATCGGAATCATGTTCACGCCATGCGAAGCGTAGGCCGTCCCCGCCGCGTTGAACGACGACATGCTTCCCGCTTCGGTGATGCCTTCTTCCAAAAGCTGGCCATCTTTCGCTTCCTTGTAGAAGGCAAGCTGATCGGAATCGACCGGCTGATAAAGCTGGCCATGGTGCGAGTAAATGCCAATCTGCCGGAATAAGCCTTCCATGCCGAAGGTTCGCGATTCGTCAGGGACAATCGGCACGATGAACTTGCCAATTTTCTTGTCGCGCAAAAGATCGCCCAACAATCGCACGAAGCCCATGGTGGTCGACATTTCCTTGCCGGGGCCGGGACTCACGAGCTTGGCCATTGTTTTGTCGTACTCGGCAATGCGAGGCACTTCCAGTTTCACGGGCTGCGAATTGCGAATCGGCACCGGCCCACCGAGCGCTTCGCGGCGCTCGCGCAAGTATTTCATCTCCGGACTGTCGGCAGGCGGTTTGTAGAAAGGAGCTTCGGCCACGCGTTCGTCGGAAATGGGAATTCCAAACCGCGAGCGGAACTCGCGGAGCTCTTCTTCGTTGAGTTTTTTCTGATTGTGCGTGACGTTGCGGCCCTCGCCCCCTTCGCCCAGTCCGTAGCCCTTGATCGTCTTGGCGAGTATGACTGTCGGCTTGCCGTTGCGTTGGCAAGCCTTCTGATACGCGGCAAACACCTTCTCGGGATCATGCCCGCCGCGGCGCATCTTGCGGAGCTTGTCATCGGAGTAATTTTTCACAAGTTCCAACAGTTCGGGATGCTTGCCGAAGAAATCCTCGCGAATGAAATCGCCGCCGGAGACCACATATTTCTGATACTGGCCATCGACGACTTCCATCATCCGCTGCATGAGTAGTCCCGTTTCGTCATCTTCGATCAAGGGGTCCCAATCGCTGCCCCAGATGACTTTGATGACGTTCCAACCCGCGCCACGGAACGCCCCTTCGAGTTCTTGAATGATCTTGCCGTTGCCGCGCACGGGACCGTCGAGACGCTGTAAGTTGCAGTTGATCACGAAAATTAGGTTGTCGAGTTGTTCGCGCGTGGCGAGCGTGATCGCGCCCAAGCTTTCCGGCTCGTCGCATTCGCCGTCTCCGATAAAGCACCAGACGCGTTTCTTCGAGCAATCGATGATTCCGCGATCGGTCAGATACTTGTTGAACCGAGCTTGATAGATCGCCATGATCGGTCCGAGGCCCATCGACACGGTGGGAAATTCCCAGAAGTCGGGCATCAGCCACGGATGGGGATACGACGAGAGCCCGCCCCCTTGGCTCAACTCGCGGCGGAAGTTCACCAAATTCTGCTCGGTGAGTCGGCCTTCCAAAAACGCGCGGGCGTACATACCGGGGGCCGCATGGCCCTGGTAGTAGACCTGATCGCCGTCGTAACCGTTTTGGCCCCGGCCGCGAATGAAGTGGTTGAGCGCGACTTCATACAATGTCGCCGATGAAGCGAATGTCGAGATGTGTCCGCCCGGTGCGGCGGGATCACGATTGGCCCGCGTGACCATCGCCATCGCGTTCCAGCGGACAAAGCTTTTGATGCGGCGCTCGAGTTCGCGGTTGCCGGGGTAGGGGGGCTGCTTATCGCGCGGAATTGTGTTGATGTAGGGGGTCGTCGCCGTGAATGGCAGTTCCACGCCGTAGCGATTGGCCGTCTCCTCGAGCGCGGAGATCAACTGCTGCACCCGTTCGGGGCCTTTGCTCTCCAGCACATAATCGAGCGATTCAAGCCATTCGGCAGTTTCGGCCGGATCGGTATCTCCAACAAGCGGCGTTTTAATCGGCTCGGCTTTGGTATTGGACATGGGAGGGGTTTCCGTTTGATACTGTTACTCTTCGAGAAGGTGAGTAGGTGAGTAAGTGAGTAGGTATTCGATTTCGCGCCTCTTCACTTATTCACCTACTCACCTCCGTACCTACTCACTCTTTTTCTTCTTTGGTCGATAAACTTCGGTTGCCGTGCCGAGGTGGACTTCGCCCGCGAACGCCACTGTCTCGCTTAGCGTCGGATGGGGATGGATCGACTCGGACACGTCACGGATCGTGCAGCCCATCTCGATCGCCAACACGGCCTCGGAAATCAATTCTCCCGCGCCGGTGCCGACAATGCCACAACCCAGCACGCGGTCGGTACCGGGCTCGATAATCCACTTGGTGAGTCCCTCGGTTTTGCCGATGGCGATGGCCCGGCCACTGGCCTGCCAGGGGTATTGGGCGACTTGAACTTCGCGGTTCGCGCGCTTTGCCTCATCAACAGTCAGACCTGCCCAAGCAATTTCCGGTTCAGTAAACACCACGGCGGGGATCGCCGCCTTGTCAAACGCCGCCGGTTCGCCGGCGAGTACTTCCGCCGCCACCTTACCCTGGTGCGAGGCCTTATGCGCGAGCATCGGATCCCCCGCCACGTCGCCGATCGCCAGGATGTGCGGGTCGGAGGTTTCTTGGCGTTCGTTAATTTGGATAAAGCCCCTTTCGGTGACCGTGACCTTGGTGTTTTCAAGGCCCATGCCCTTGGTGACCGGTCGCCGACCGATGGAGATCAGCACGCGGTCGAATTCGAGAGTTTTCTTGCCGTCGGCTCCGTCGACTTGCACATTCACATGATTGCCGGCGTCTTCGAGCCCGACCACCTTTGTGCTGAGCATGATCTTGTCGAACAGTTTTTCGAGCCGCTTGTGCAGCGGTTTCACGAGGTCCCGGTCCGCCCCGGGAAGCAGGCCGTCGGTAAGTTCCACGACGGACACTTTCGAGCCTAGTTCCGCGTACACCGTGCCCATTTCCAGGCCGATGTAACCCCCGCCGATTATGAGCAGTGTCTTGGGAATTTCTTCGAGCTTGAGTGCGGCGGTCGAATCCATCACGCGGGGCGAGCCGATGTTGAACATCTTTGGCACCGCCGGCACGCTGCCGGTGGCGATAATACAGTGATCGAAGGTGATCCGCTCGTTCTCGTAGGTGGCGGGTGTGCCTCCTTCGAGCTGCAAGGTCTGCGAATCGACGAAAATTCCCCGGGCGTGGATCACCTTCACGTTCCGCCGCTTGGCCAGTTGCGTGAGCCCCCCCGAGAGCGTGTCGAGCACTTTTTCCTTGCGGGCGCGCAAGGCTTCGAGGTTCAACTTTGGCGAGCTAAAGGTGATGCCCCATTCTTCCATGTCGCGAGCCTCGGCGATCACCTTGGCCACATGCAGCAGGGCCTTCGACGGGATGCAGCCCCGCAGCAGGCAGGTGCCCCCCAGCCGCGGATCGGCCTCGACGATGGCAACCTCCAGCCCCAAGTCCGCAGCCATAAACGCCGCGGCATACCCGCCGGGACCACCACCTAATACGACAACTTGAGAATGCATCAAAACCGTTATTCCACTTGCGGTTACAGACTGGCGGGACCGGGCGTCAAAGAAACCCCTAGTTTACCGCTTTGGAGCGTTCTCACAATGCCCAGAGAAAGCGTCGAATCGCAGCGAATCCGCCGGAAACCGCAAGGTTTGGACCCACCGTTTAGCCGCGCCGCAAAGCGCCAGCGGAGCGAAGCGGTGGGGGCTCGACTCTCATTTGGCAGCCTGCGAGTAAGATACTCCATTGGCTGGTATCAAGCTTTCATTGCCGCTCACAGGGCCATGCTTTCCCAATACGAACCACCTTCAACGCTTCCATCGCTTAAGTCAAGTTTGAAGTCAACCCAGCGATCATCAGGAAACCACGATTTTCCTGTCAAATATGGATAGGATATGGCCGAATCACACATTCCATCCCAGGAGATGCGCCGTGACTTCCAAAGCGTGCCATCTATTCCTAGGAGTTCAAACCACAAACCGTTTCCAAAAAGTACAGCGCCATAATCACTAAGTTCGAAAACATATTCGATGCAACCACCAAAATGATTCCACGACGCGGGATCACTTGGATTTACGATATAGCCTTGACCACTACTTATAACAACAAAATCATGCCCGTTTGGATGTCTGATGATTCTCTGGCAGCCATTTAGCCCTGGTTGGAAATTTCCAGTCCAGCTTGAATCGTCATCTGTAGTGAATCGCACGACTAGGCCCTCACTCTGGGTTCCTAGGCCTGTGGCACTAAATGGAAGTGCTTCGGGGCCGTACGGCGGCAATCCTGGCATGATTTTGAAACTGGACATGAGAATCTGATATGTAATCGAAGACTGACGGTCACTCGAAGAGTTTCATTGAGAGATGAAAGCGATTCGGTATCTTAGCATGAAGCACAGTCGCACGCATGCCTCCGCGTCCCCCGCGCCTCTGCGTGAAAAACTCCGGGCACTTACGTTTACGCTCGCCGTTTAATCTTATTCGAGCAATTCGCCTGATTCGTGGTGACTCTCCCTACGCATGCGCCGCGATCCACTCTTGCAGATCGTGCGGCGTGTCGTCCGAGCGCAGCACCAATGGCGGGAAGATTTCCTCCAGTTCGCGCGAGCGGTCGGCCAGTTCCGCCACCGAATCCATCACCAAGCCTGGGCAGTACGCGAAGTTCTGCAGATCGCTCCGCCGTGTCCCGCCGGAAAGCACCAGCACTGTCCGATAGCCCATTTGCACGCCGCCGAGGATGTCGGTCTCCATCGTGTCGCCGATCATGATGGTTTGCGAGGTGGTCAGTGCGAGTTCTTTCCTTGCCATGCGCAGCATCACGGGACTCGGTTTGCCCAGGCTAAACGCTTTTTTGCCGGTGGCCGTTTCCAGATAAGCGAGCGTCGCGCCACAGCCGGGGCGGGTCCCCGTTTGCGTCGGGCAATTGGGATCGAGATTCGTGCCGATCAGCTTGGCACCGCCGAGGATCAAATCGATGGCTCGTTCCAGCATTTCGAGCGTAATCGTACGGGCTTCGCCCACAACGACATAGTCGGGCGACTTGTCGACTACCGCGTAGCCATTTTCATGGAGCGCCTGTAGCAAACCCCCTTCGCCGATCACGTAGGCCGTGCCGTGCGGTTTCTGCTTGGCCAAAAAGCGGGCCGTCGCCATCGCGCAAGTGAACACATGTCGGTCCGAAACGTCGATGCCCATGCGGTTGAGTTTGATCGCCACGTCGCGGCGGGTGCGCTGGCTGTTATTGGTGAGAAACAAAAAGGGGACATGCTCTTCGAGTAGACGGTCGATGAAATCCTTGGCACCGGGGATCAATTCCGAGCCTCGATAAATCACGCCATCCATGTCGACCAAAAAACCAAATACGGAATGCATCATCACTACCATCCTTTGGATTTGTTATCAGAAACCGGCTCGCAGACTCCATGTCCTGAGACTGCTGCTCCATCGCGTGAAGCATAGTGAACCAGTGTTAAAATGCGGGGTGTTCCGGGCGGGAAAGAATAGGGAAGCAAATGCCATACCGCGCATGGCGACTTCACCAACTTGCGGGAATCTGAGAACCCTTGCAGCGAGAACCCCCGAGCCATGCAAACGCCAGAAGTTTTGGCTCTTGCCTCGCAGAAGTGCTAGCCACCCCTGAAAGTTAGGCACGAACTGAACACTTGCGCGGCATGCGGCAGTTTCCTCCGCGTCCTCCGCGCCTCTGCGTGAGATCCGTTTCAACTCCAGGCACTAACGCTTCTGGCTCGCCTTGACTTCTGCTTCGCCGGTTGAAATTACCGCAGCACGTGCCGGAGGGCCGGTTCGAGTTGCGGGTAGGCGAACTTGAATCCGGCGCGTTCCAATTTACGCGGCTGCACGCGCGTGCTGGCGAGCAGCAGCTCATCGGCCATCTCGCCGAACGCCAAGCGTGCGGCAAAGCTGGGCATCGGAAAAATTGTGGGCCGAACGAGAACTTTGCCAAGCGTTTTGGTGTACTCGCGGTTGGTAACCGGGTTGGGTGACACAAGATTCACGGGGCCTGAGAGCGAATCGTTCGCCAGCACGAATTGCATCGCTCCCACGATGTCGTCGAGCGAGAGCCAACTGAAGTATTGCTCTCCGCTGCCAATCACGCCGCCAAGGCCGAGCTTGAAAGGCAGCAACATGCTTTTGAGCGCGCCACCCTCGGTGCTGAGCACCACGCCGATTCGCATGTTGACGGTGCGAATGCCGGCATCACGGGCCGCTCGGCAAGAGTTTTCCCAAGCGAGGCAGACATCCGGGAGAAAACCTTGGCCTGGGCTCGAACTCTCATCAAGCTCCGCATTGCCGCGATCACCATAAAACCCAATCGCCGACGCACACGCAAACACGCGCGGCTTGTGTGCGAGGGAGGCAATCGTCTCGCTAATAAGTTTTGTGCCATCAACGCGGCTGTCGCGAATTTCTTTCTTGTAGGATTCGGTCCAGCGCTTGCCGGCAATACTGGCCCCCGCGAGATGCACCACGCCGTCGAGATTCGCAAGTTTGGCTTTGTCGATCTTTCCCCGCGCGGGATCCCAGCGAACTTCGCGATCGTTCTGGGCTGCACGACGCACAGCTTTCAGCACGGTATGACCCGTAACCTCGAGCGCACGAGAGAGCCGCGTGCCAATCATGCCACTAGCACCGGTAATCAGAATAATTTGCGAACTTGCCATGTAGCGTTACTCCGGTAATCAGGCTAAGGCACTTAACCGGATTCTATAGCCAGGATTAACAGGCTGAAAATTTAGCCACAGAGTACACAGAGAGATTCGTTTTATTCCGTCCACCAGACTTTTTCAACGGAGTTTACGATCAAACCTCTTTTGACTCTGTGATCTCTGTGTTCTTGTATGTTTTCAAAAGACGAAAATCTGTTATCACATCAGTCAGCTAGTTCTCCCGCAGCGCAGTGGGAGAGCCAGCGGTCGCGTGGAGATCGATCGTGTCCTGGCGCCCGAGACGCCGTCACGGAGCGGGATCCCACG
>JBGTMM010000529.1:0-2986 GCA_041743635.1 Bythopirellula sp. | reverse complement strand
AGAAAACTCGGTTGATTGGCTACAACCAAGAGCGTCGCATCGGCAAGCTGCAACTGCTCGGCGGCTTGCGCGGACGGGAGTGACGCGTGCAGCGGTTGGCCACACTCCAGCATCACGTAGTTGGAAATATCAACGACGTTGTTGATGACCGCGATCCCCAGCGTCCGCAGCCGTACAGCGAGCCACTGCGGGCTCGGGCCGATCTTCACGCCGCGGATCACCCGCGCCGTGTAACGCGGACACAAATCGGGGCACTCCACCGTAACGCTCGTGAGCTTGCCAACGTCCGGCCCCCTCGCTTGCGGTTTCGCGGCAGGAATTTTTAGTTGGCTCTCCCAAATGACGGAAATCTCTCGGGCAATCCCCACATGTCCCAAGCAATCGGGCCGATTGCTGGTCACTTCCACATCAATGGCAACATCATCGCCCACCGCGTTGAAACATTCCAAGTTCAATCCCGTGAGCGTCAGCCGATCGGTCAACTGCTCGACCGTCATTGGCAGCGGCACGTAGTCTTTCAGCCAATTCCAGGAGACGATCATTAAAATAGCTCCAGGAAACGGACATCGTTTTGATAGAGCGCGCGAATATCGGTAATGCCGTGTTGCCGCATGCAGACGCGCTCCACGCCGAGGCCGAAGGCGAACCCGGTGACTTCGTCGGGATCGTATCCAACGGCTCGCAGTACGTTGGGATCGACCATCCCTGCGCCCCCCATTTCCATCCAACCACTGTTTCCCTGGGAGTCGCGCCAGTTCATATCGACTTCGACGCTCGGCTCGGTGAACGGAAAGAACGAGGGGCGAAAACGGATGTGCACTTCATCATCGCCGCCGAAATAACTTTGGCAAAACAGCCGCAGCACGCTCTTAAGGTCGGCCATCGTCACGCCATGATCCACAAGCAAGCCTTCGATTTGGTGGAACATCGGGTAGTGCGTCGCGTCGGCCGTATCGGGGCGATAGACCCGGCCGAGCGAAATAATCCGCACCGGCGGCGGGGTCGTTTCCATCACGCGAATCTGCACCGTGCTGGTTTGACTGCGGAGCAAAAGCGGCGCCGGCGAGGTCGGTTCACCGACCGTGTCCCCGACTGCTGAAGCAGTCTCGCCTGTGAGATAAAAATTATCGAGCGGATCGCGTGCGGGATGAATCAGCGGAATATTGAGCGCTTCGAAGTTGTGCCACTCATCCTCGATCTCCGGCCCTTCCACGGCGGAGAACCCGAGCCGCCCCATGATTTCCTTCATCGAACGGATCGTCTGCGTGATCGGATGCAAATGGCCCAATCGTTTCGTGCGTCCAGGGAGAGTCACGTCGAACGCTTGAGCGGCAACCATCTTGCCCGAGGCGAGCCGTTCTTGCGCCGCAGCAAATGCCGATTCGATGGCGACTTTCACGTCGTTGAAGCGTTTGCCTGCGGCCGGTTTGTCGGTGGAGGAGACCGTACCAAGACCCTTTTGCGCGTCGCGGAGCTTTCCGGCCTTGGCACCCAAATAGGCCACTCGGGCCGTCTCGAGGGCAGCCGCATCGGTAGCCAACAAAAAGTCAGCCTGCGCAGCTTGAGCAAGCGAGTCGAGACTAGCGAGAAATTCAGCAAGGGCCACGAGCTTACTGCCTCCGCGGCTTTAAGCAGCCAATGCTTCGCGAGCCTTTTCCACGACGGCATCAAAGCCGGCCGCGTCATTGATCGCCATATCGGAGAGCGTCTTACGATCAAGCTCGATATTGGCTTTCTTCAAGCCGCAGATAAACTCGCTGTAACGCAGACCCCGCTCGCGCACGGCGGCGTTGATGCGGATGATCCACAGCTTGCGGAACTCGCGCTTGCGGACCCGGCGATCGCGGAAGGCAAACGCCTCGGCGCGGACGAGGGTTTCCTTGGCCGTCCGCAACAAATTATTGCGTCCACCCCGATAACCCTTGGTCTTTTTGAAGAGACGATTCTTTGCCCGATTGCGGGCGCTGCCTTTGGTGGTTCTCATCGAGGGAACCCTTTACTTTTCGGTGTCGCGCCCAGGCCTCTTTCGACGGTGAAAGATGTTCTGTTGCCCGGCGTGCTTGGTGCAACGATTCCTCGCTGCTAATAACTGTAAACTCTGCTGCCAATAGCTAATAGCTATTGCCTGCCAGGGCTATTTTGATCCCCTTGGCGTTGCAATCGGCGGTGGCCTTGGTGCCGCGCAAGTTGCGCTTGCGCTTTTGGTCCATGCGGGCGGCCAAATGGCTCGTGCCGGCCGAGCGGTGCATGACTTTGCCCGTGGCCGACAAGCGAAAACGCTTCTTGGTGCCTTTGTGAGTTTTTTTCTTGGGCATGTCACGCGCCTCCTACGAGAACCGATGCGGATACGGAAGCCCCGCATTCTAGCAGATTTCACTCGGCTGAAAAGCCGTAAGTTCCTCGAGCCATTAAACCGGGAAAATTGGCGTCGCTAAGCCGCCAGCGGCTACTTCGGGGCCAAAATCAGCACAATCCGTCGGCCTTGCATTGAGGCGGCTTGTTCGACCTTGGCGTCTTGCTCCAATTCGGTCACAAGTCGCTTCACGAGCTTAAAGCCCTCTTCGACATGCGCATTTTCCCGCCCGCGGAAAATTACCGAGCAAATCACCTTGTCGCGCGCCTTCAGGAATTGCCGGGCGTGATTCACCTTGGTCATGAAGTCGTGATCGCCGATCTTGGGCCGCAGGCGAATTTCTTTGTTCTTGCCGTGATGAGTGTGGCCTTTGGTGAGCCGCTTTTTCTGCTGGTATTTGAACTTGCCGAAGTCCATGATGCGGCAGACGGGGGGTTTCTCGAGCGGCGCGACCTCGACCAAATCCAGCCCCACCTCACGCGATTGGGCCAGCGCCTCGTCGCGAGTGATCACACCCAACTGCGCGCCATCCAGTCCAATCACACGCAAGGGCGACGTGCGGATCTGTTCGTTGATCCGTTGTTGTTTGCTTTCGATCTTAAATGCCTCCTAAAGGGTGAGAAAAAAACAAAA
>JBGTMM010000528.1:0-5950 GCA_041743635.1 Bythopirellula sp. | reverse complement strand
CTCTACCAATGTTTCTCTCTTTTGGGTTTCAAGCTTTGTCAGGTGAATTGTGCATGGTAAACGATTCGAATCCGCGAGTCTATCGACGTGGTGACGAAGTCCTTATTAGACAAGACGCTACCAATGTGGACCTCGCTGTATTAAGAAATATGCAAGGTGTAAAGAAGGTCAGCCTCAGCGCGTTCAATTCCCATGCCGCAGGGCCATTCATCACCGACGCCGGACTTGCTAGTTTGGAAGGTCTGTCCGACCTCGAAGACTTGCAACTTTACGGACTGCGAATCTCTGATGCTGGCGTATCGCATTTGCGAGGACTCAAAAAATTAAGAGTTCTGCAACTATTTGACAATGAGATTACCAATGCGGGCCTTGCTCAACTCGAAGGCTTAAGAGAACTCGAAGAACTTTGGCTAGAATTCAATCGTTCGATTACGGATGACGGCCTTGAGCATCTCAGCAGATTAAGAAAATTGAAGGTATTGAGGTTACACGATGCTCGCATCACTGACATTGGGCTGGCCCATATTAAAGATTTAAGCAATCTAGAAGACCTACAGCTTGGAAACGCTCAAGTGACTGACAAGGGACTAGCGCACATTGCCAGCTTTCCCAAACTCAAAACCTTGGACTTACAAGACACGAAAATCACGGATGCGGGACTTATTCATTTAAGTGCATTATCAAATCTCGATTGGCTGTGCCTTCAGAATACCAATGTCACTAATACAGGCCTTACGCACTTGCAGAATCTGACAAATCTCACGTGGCTCATCCTCGGCTCCACCAAAATTGGTGATGATGGGCTTAGTTCACTTAAGCGGATGACGAAGCTAAACACCCTTTACTTGGACTCGACAAAAGTCACCGATCAAGGCTTGGTTCACTTGAAACCTTTGCTGATATCGGCTTGATAACTCTTGCAACACTTCCTCGGCTAAAGGAAATACAAGTCGCCGGAACCAAGACCACTGAAAATGGCGTCAAACGCTTGGAAAAGCCCTTGCCAAACACCGAGGTAAGGTCGCACGATTAACTTTCGGATCCTAACTGAATTGCGGGTAGAGTCAGTTATCGTACGCCTTAACATCACTCGCTGGCCGGTGAAAAACATGCTGCCAAGTTGGAAGAGTTGGACAAGTTGGAAGTGTTCAGGTGACGGCCGGCATAGGGAAACTGCAAAGTCGAATATTTGAACCGCCAAGCAAACCAAGTCCGCCAAGAAAGAATTTCATACCACGAATCCAAACGAATAATACGAATGGATTTATTCGTTTAATTTGTGCAGATTCGTGGTTAAATATTCTTTCTTCCTTGGCTCTCGGCGACCTTGGCGGTTCACCCTGACTTTGCAATCCTCCTGCCGGCCGGTGACCATTGGTTGACGCTGCCGCGCTGCTGGCCGTAAAATCGAGTCTTTTACAAGTTCGTCGCCAGACCACAAAGGTAGCAGGCTCGTAGGCCGCTCGGCAGCCATGGCCCATCTCAAAATAGTCCAAGGGGGCGAAGTCGGCAAGCTTTATCAGCTTGACGGCGAGCGCTGGGTCATGGGCCGCAGCCCCGAGTGCGATCTCGTGCTCGACGTCGCCGCGGTCAGTCGCCGCCATGTGATTCTCACCAAGGAGAATGAGCACTACTTCGTGCAAGATTTAGGAAGCCGTAACGGCACGTACATCAACAATCACCGCGTTGAGGATCGCGGCCCGTTACGTAATGGCGACCGGATGCTCATTTGCGACATCCTGTTTGATTTCTATGACGAAAACGCACCACCAAAACTCGCAGGCGCGGAACCCGAGAGCTCTTCGCTATTGCGTCCACTGCCGACCGAGGACGATGAAAACGATCCGGACGCCACGAGCCAGATCATGGCCACGCTGGACGTGAGCCGCGGGTCGGGTGCGCTGTGGCAAATGTCCGCCAAGCCGGAGGTTCAACTGCGAGCCCTCGTGGAAATCTCCAACAACATCGGCAACACGCTCTCGGTGAAAGAAATCCTGCCCAAAATTCTCGACAGTCTGTTTAAGATCTTCGTGCAGGCCGATCGAGGATTCGTCGTGATGCGACCCCGTCCCGACGCGCCGCTCGTACCGGTGGCCACCAAGGCCCGCCGAGCCAGTGACGAAGATAAAATGCGGGTAAGCCGCACGATCGTGAAACAAGCGATGGAAGGCAAGAAGGCGATCCTGTCGGCGGATGCGTCAACCGACGAACGCTTTGGCATGGCCCAGAGCATCGCCGATTTTCAGATCCGTTCGCTGATCTGCGCCCCCATGATCGCGAGCAATGGCGAATCGCTGGGCGTGATTCAGATCGACACGAACAACCAGATGAGCCGCTTTACCGATCTTGATTTGCAGGTGCTTGCCGGGATTGCCAATCAGGCGGCGATCTCGCTCGACAATGCGCGCATGCACCAAGAAGCCCTCGCACAGGTGGCCTTGCAGCGGGACATGGAAGTGGCCAAGCAGATGCAGCGGACACTGCTGCCAAATCATTCGCCAGAAGTCGCGGGGTACCATTTTTTCGCGTTTTATGAATCGGCGTATCAAGTCGGCGGCGATTATTACGATTACGTTTCCTTGCCTGACAATCGCTTGGCGGTCGTGGTGGGTGACGTGGCCGGCAAGGGAGTTCCCGCCGCGATTCTGATGGCCAAGCTTTCCAGCGACGTGCGGCTATGGCTTTCCGTGGAACCAAATCCCGCAAAGGCATTGGGTAAAATCAACCAAATTTTTTCGAGCTATGGGTGGGATGACCGGTTTGTCACGATGGTCGTGGCCGTCATCGATCCCGCTAAGAATCAACTCACGCTCGTGAACGCGGGCCACATGCCGCCCATGCTTCGCAACGCCGCAGGCGAGGTGACTGAAATCGGCGGCGAGCAAGCGGGGCTACCGGTGGGCGTGGTCGAAGATTTTGAATTCGAAGCCTATCAACGCGAACTTTCCCCGGGTGATTTGGTGACGATCTTCACCGATGGTTTTAGCGAGGCGATGAATTCGCAGCGCGAACTTTATGGCATTGAGCGGATGGCACGCTTGATTGCCACAGCGGAAGTCAAAACGATGGAAATCGGCAATCTCCTGCTCGCCGACGTCCGCCAATTCGCGGGCGATTTTCCACAGAGCGACGACATGTGCATCGTGTGCTTGGGGCGGGATTAAGACCTACTACGACTTCGCAAAACCTCTTGAGCGCATGAAAACAAATTAGACGAATTTTAAACATCGCAAATCAAAGTTTTAAATTGTGCTGCTGAGAGAACTTTTGTGTGACCGTATTTCTGAATTGATTCAAAATCACGATCACCGCTAATTAAGAAATCAGCGTCCGCTAATATCGCACAAGCAAGAAATGGAGCGTCAGCTTGATCACGAGGAAACTCAATTTCTAAGCCTCCCTCTATGAGAATTGTTTCTTGAGCAAACAAATTCAGCCAACGAGAGATTATTGCCTCAGGGAGTGCAAATTTTGGTCTAGAGAGCACCCCGACATATTCGGCAATTATCAACTCAGAGGCGCACCATTGTGTTTCTTCGTTGGCGATTACGAACTCAAGAACTTTACCAGGAACACCGCCCCATGATGGCTGACACTACTGCGTTCGTGTCGATGACAACCTTCATTGCCCGTTCCGAAACGCAGCTACTTCAGCGGTGATGTCTGCTTCGGTAAGATTCTTCAACTGGGGAAGTGCTTTGGTGTCTTTCAACAATTGCTGAAATGCGTCAGATCGCCGCTGCCGTTCAAGGTCACACGGACGCACCACCACTTCAACGCGATCTCCGGTCTTAACCGGAACATTGGTCAAAACGATTTGTCCGGGTTCTCCCACGGTGATGATAGTGCGATAGGGCGACATCGAAGAATCTCCGAGTAAGGTAGTTCGCTCACCATTATATACAGCGGAGTCATCAGAAGGGGAGGTTCTTATAACTTGCTTCAGTCGGAAGTGGAATTTTTCATCAACTTCCTCAGCACCGTCTGCAAAATCCCGCCGTTGCGGTAGTAATCAAGTTCCACCGGGGTGTCGATGCGCACCGTCGACGGGAACTCTTTTGTCTTGCCTTCAGCGGAAATAGCACGCACCAATAGTGCCTGCCGCGGCCGGAGATCATCCTTGAGATTGGGGAAATCGAAGAGTTCCTCGCCCGTGAGACCGAGCGATTGCCACGTTTGGCCCGGGGGCAATTCGAGCGGCAAGACACCCATCATCACCAGATTGCTGCGATGTATGCGCTCGAAGCTGACAGCCAGTACCGCGCGAATGCCGAGCAAAAACGCCCCCTTGGCGGCCCAGTCGCGACTGCTTCCCGTGCCGTATTCACTGCCGGCGAGCACCACGAGTGGAATCTTTTCATCGCGATATTTCATCGCCGCATCGTAAATGCTCATAACATCGCCGTCGGGCAGATGACGGGTCACACCCCCTTCGGTGCCGGGAGCCATTTGATTGCGAATGCGAATGTTGGCAAACGTGCCGCGCGTCATCACGCGGTCGTTGCCGCGACGGGCACCATAGCTGTTGAAATCGTGCGGCTCGACCCCCGCAGCTTGCAGAAATAGGCCCGCGGGGCTATTCACGGCAATCGAACCCGCGGGCGAAATATGGTCGGTTGTCACCGAATCGCCGAGCGCCGCCAAACAGCGCGCGCCCACGATCGGTTTGATTGGTTCAACCTCGGGTTTGAGATCTACCAAAAACGGCGGCTCTTGAATGTAGGTGCTCGCTTCATTCCAATCGTAAAGTTCGCCGCCGGTGATTTCGATGGCATTCCACTTGGGATTCTTTTGCCAAACATTGTCATATTGCGCTTGGAACATTTCGGGGAGCACGCTGCTCTCAACCACGCTCGCCACTTCGGACTGGCTGGGCCAGATGTCGGCGAGCATCACCAGCTTGCCGTCGTTGCCCATGCCGAGCGACTCCGTTTCAAAGTCGATATCCACCGTGCCAGCCAAAGCGTAGGCGACCACCAGCGGTGGACTTGCCAAATAATTGGCTTTCACATGGGGGTTAATGCGGCCCTCAAAATTGCGATTGCCAGAGAGCACGCCGGCGACCACCAAATCATGCTCGCTCACCGCCGCGGCAATCGGATCGGGAAGCGGCCCGCTGTTGCCGATGCAGGTCGTGCAGCCATAGCCGACGGTGTTGAAACCAATTTGATCGAGATACTTGTTCAGCCCCGCCTTTTCAAAATAATCGGTTACCACGCGCGACCCAGGAGCAAGACTGGTTTTCACGTGCGGGGGAACGGCGAGGCCTTTTTCGACGGCCTTCTTGGCCAGCAATCCCGCGGCAATCATCACCGAAGGGTTCGACGTGTTCGTGCAACTGGTAATCGCGGCGATCACGACGCTGCCATGCTCAATGGGAAAAGTTTTGCCGTTGAACATGACATCGACCCCATCGAAACCGGGATCAGCGACCGCCACCGCGTCTTCGACCGCGGCGGTGGCCAACTCATCAACCGGCTGGCCCCCTTCACCTTCCCAGCGTCCTTGTGCAACGCTTGAGGCAGGACGCTTGCCGTAAACTTCGTTCAGATCACGTTGCCAACCTTTTTTCATGGCACCAAGTGCGACGCGATCTTGCGGGCGCTTCGGTCCCGCGAGGCTTGGCTCCACGCTCGACAAATCAAGTGTGAGCGTTTTGGTAAACGTGGGGGCCGGCGACATGTCCGTGCGGAAGAGCCCTTGCTCTTTCGTATAGCGCTCGACGAGCTCCACCTCAGCCTTCGTACGGCCCGTGCGTCGCAAATAATTGAGTGTCTCGGCGTCCACGGGAAAAAAGCCCATCGTCGCACCGTATTCGGGCGCCATGTTGGCAATGGTCGCCCGATCGGCAAGCGACATCGTCGACACACCGTCGCCAAAAAACTCCACGAACTTCCCGACGACCTTTTCCTTTCGCAAGACTTCGGTCACGGTCAGCACCAAATCGGTC
>JBGTMM010000527.1:0-6731 GCA_041743635.1 Bythopirellula sp. | reverse complement strand
CTGGAACAGTTGCCCAAATCGACGACTCGCTTGGGCCGAGTGCTGCGAGCCATCTTGCCCGGCGCATTCATGGCTTCGCATCAACGCTTGGGCGTTGAAGGTCTGGTCGTTCCCGAGGCCGTCGCGATTGCCGCACTTCTGCACCCCGAGTTGATGACCACCGAACGCAAACACTGTGACGTGGAACTGAGCGGCGAGCTCACCCGGGGAGCCACCGTGATCGATCGTCGTCGCGTGACGCCCCTGCGGCCGAATATGGACGTGGTGACCGATATCAACATTGCGGCCACGATCGATTGCATCCTGAGAGGATTGCAGAACGCGGAATAAAACAATTCGGACCCAAATCTATTCGGACCTATTTGCGTTGGGATCGGTCCAGCGGACGATGTCGACGAAGGTCGTCATTAATTGCCCGCCTCGAAAAAGCTCGATGGAAACCCGGCGGCCTATTTCGGTGCGCTTCACCAAATTGATTAAATGATCGTCGTTGTCGATGAGCATGCCGTCGAAACGCAAGATGATGTCGTCGACCTTGAAATCGGCCTGGCTGGCGGGGGAACCGGCGGTAATGCCCGTGACGCGGGCTCCCGTGAGGCGTGTGAGACCCACTCGCTGGGCCGACGCCACGTCGAAGCCGTGATCCAAAGAAACGCCTAAAAAGCCGCGATCCACAGCGCCCGTGTCGATCAATTGTCGCATGATGCGGACCGCGATGTTGATCGGAATCGAGAAACCGATGCCTTCGTTGCCGCCCGAATTGCTAGCGATGGCCGTGTTCATGCCTATCACTTCGCCCCGCAAATTCACGAGTGGTCCGCCGCTGTTTCCGGGATTAATGGCCGCATCGGTTTGCAGGAAGTTTTGGTAAAGGACTTCCCCTTCACCGAGATCCAAGTTGGACCGGCCCTTGGCGCTGATGATGCCCCGCGTGACGCTCCGCTGCAGATTGAACGGGCTGCCAAAGGCGAGCACCATGTCGCCGATTTCCATCTCGTCGCTGTTGCCAATCCGCGCCGGAATCAAATTCTCGGCTTCTAGAAGCATCACGGCCACATCGGTTTCGCGATCGCTCCAAATCTGCTTGGGATGAAGCTGCCTGCCGTCGGCGAGTTCCAGCGAGATCAGATTCTCGGAGGAATGTTTGATAACGTGACGATTGGTCAGAGCATAGTCGGCACCCTGATAACGCACCAGCACCGCTGAGCCCGCTTCCTCGGCGTCACGCCGCAGCCGGTATTGGGGCAAGGGGGTGGCTTCGATATGTACCACCGAAGACGACACCAGCCGCACAACCCGCTTGTAGATACCTAACTGAGCATCCAGGGATTGCACGTCGCGGGCTAATTCCACAAACGCTTGTTCCCGCTCGCCTGGCACGGTTTCTGTCACCTGTGCAACAGCGGGCCCACAGGTCAGCGCCAGCAAAAAGCAAGCGGCAGCGGGGGTCAACTTTTCGGCGAACCACTTTGTTCCGGGGCGCATCTATGGTTCTCCAAAGAAACGGGCTTCTCCAAACGAACGTGGCATTCGCCTTGGCACAAAGATAGGAAAACGCTATAGCTTTCCAAATCGCCCTAATTTTCCAAATCGCTGTATGACATATCACTGTCGGTAAAAGTAGCCCAGCTATTGCCGACGCTGCCCCCGGCTTCCGCGGCGCGCTGGCAATCGATGCAGGTCATCGCATAGGGCAGGGCGGTCAAACGGGCCAAGGGAATTTTGCCCTCGCAAATTTCACATTGACCATAACTGCCCTGACGGATGCGCTCCAACGCGTTCTCGATGTGGGCCAATTCGCGGCTCTCGACTTCCGCCAGTTGCGAGCTGATTTCATCCTGAGCCGCGTCCAACGCGGCATCGACCACATCGCCGCCGGATTGCTCGGCCATGCTCTTGAGCAAACTCAGGTCGCCAGCCAGCGCTTTGCGCAGGGCGTCCCGACGCTGAATTAAGAGTGCACGCAACTTGAAAATCGAATCTTTACGAGCCATGATGTTTGCCTTACCGGTTAGGCCGCCACGCCTTAATTTTGTGGACTCAGTTCTCTGAATTCACTTCACTGAACTCACGTTGTCTTGGCGTCAGCGGTGACTAATTTTCTCTGTTCCAGCCCAGCAGTGCTTATCCGAATCGGACCAGCCCGATCAGCAGTCCACTGGGTACCTAAGAGACTTGGGGTCTTAGGGTTCCTGTGCCTTTTGTTTTCTCGCTCCCTTACACCGGGAAATCCTGCGAGATGCACCGTAACTATAGTACGTGTTGCAATCGAATTAGGTCGTTTTGTGCCAAAATCCCTGGTGGTTTGCAACCACTCGCCTTAGGTTCTTGTGTAAATTATTTCCAATAAACAACTTACGACTATCAGCGAAAGTGATGCCCGGTTGATTGAAACTGCATCTGGCCATTGGACAACCCACCCAAAGTGGTAAAAGCTAGCCCCAGTAGCCATTCTTCTATCTTTTGTACGTTGACTCTTACGCACTTTCGATAATCGACCTTTCTCCGCATGGGATGCACCTATTCTTGGCACAACCCTCAAATTTGACCCCAATCTTAAAGGAGAGTCGCTGTACGACCCCAATTGCGTGCTTCCGTAATCGGCGGTGCTTCCTAAGTTGCGCCAGCCACGGCAGTTCCCGTCGATTCCATGACCTACGCTTAATACGACCAGAAATGGCTCTGGGTGCCATTGTACGCTCTGATGGCCACAAACCTTCCCCCGCTAGCAAGAACATCTACTGCCATGCCCACGCTGCTCAGCGACCAAAATGTAAGCCACCTCGCACCACCCCGCCAGATTGGGGCGGTTAGACTCAATGTCTTACAAGCAGGAGTGGTGATCGAGTGCATTGATCTGCCAGATGGCAAATGCACGATCGGCTCGAGCCCCAGTTGCCAGATTCGCATCACCACCGGCGAGCTCAAGCCCTTGCAATGCCTGATCGTCCGCAATTTAGACGAGATGACTGTAACCCGCTGGGCGGCCGGAGTGTTGCTCAATGGGGCGGAGTTCATGACGGCCCCTTTCCGTTGGGGCGATTGTCTGACGATGGGCGACGTGGAACTGCAACTCGTGGGGGCAGAACAAACCGTCGACGAAACCCCCTTGCCCAGGGATTGCCCCGCCGACTTGATTGATCGGATCGAGGCGCAAGTTGCCCCCGAGGTCAGCGCGACAATTCAAGCCGACGAAGAGCTTGTGCCCGCGGCAATCCTCGTCGCAGCAGTTGCTCTCGAACCGGAATCACCGACTTCCGCGGACGCCGATCTCGTTCGGCTGCAGGCGGCTAATCAACAAGCCCGGCAACGACTGCGTCGGTTGATCGGCACTTTGCGTGAGCTTCGCGACGAAGCTCACGGGCTCGATCACCATGTGCATGTTCTCTCCGAGCAATTGCAAACCGCCCAAGACGTGCAAGCACAGTTTGCCGCGGAATTGCGCCAATCCCAAGCGATTGCCGCGGAACGGGAATCACAATTCGGCGAAGAGTTGGATCGCGCGATCGGCGAACTCTCGGCTTCGTATGAACGAGCTAACGCCGCCGAGCAAGGATTGCAAGCTGCCCACAGCGATTTTCAACAGCTTCATGAACAAATCGAAACTTTCTCCGCCGACTGCGAACGGCTTCAGCAGGCGCAAGCAACGAGCGTCGTGGAAAAGGAGCGATTGGAACAAGCTCAGGCCGACCGTGAAACACGGTTGGTTTACTTGCAGCAAGAGTTTGCGCACCTCCAACAAGCCTTCGCCATCTCCCACGATGAGTTGCAAGCACACGTCGAATCACTGCAAAACCAACTTGCGGAAGCCACCGCCGAACGCGAATGGCAAGTAGCCGAGTTGCGGCAGGAACTGCAGTTTGCTCAAGAAGCCGCTCGCACGGAATTACAACAGCAGTCGGCAACGTTACAAAACGAGCTCTCCACGGCCCTTGCGGAGCGGGAATGGCAAGTTGCCCAATTGCAGGATCAATTGCAGCAGGAACTCCACCACGCCCAGGATTCCGCGCACGCGGAATTGCGTGTGCAATCGGAAGCCTTTGAGAACCAAGTCGCGGAGCTAGCCGCCGAGCGGGAACGACAAAGCGCCCAGTTCCAACAAGAACTGCACTGTGCTCAGGAAGCCGCTCGCGAGGCCATCTTGCGGCTGGAAACCTCTGATCCCGCGTTGTTGGAACTCACAGCCGAACTGACCGGCGTCCGCCAAGAACGGCAAGACCTCGCCCACGAAAATCAGCGGCTTGGTGAGCAACTCTGCGATTCGGAAAAGCGGACCCAACTCCTGGAAATCGACGTTTGCAGCATCACGGCCGAATGGCAGCGGGCGCAAAACACGGCCACGCGATTGCAAGAGGCGTACGTCGTAGCCGAGGCACACATTAACGACTTGACCGCGAAGATGGCCGATTTGGAGTGTGCCGCCGCCGTGGAATGGTCGAGCGAGTGCGATCACGTCTCCGCCCAACTCACCGAAATTCGCGTCCAACTGGCCGCTCAACAACAGGCGCTCCAGGAAATCACTGCCGAACGCGACCAGCATGCGGCGCAGTTGGCGACTTTGCGGCAAGAACTGGCCCAGCGGCAACAAGAACTCGCGGATGCCTACCGGCAACTCACGGATCTTCAGGCGCAGCTCACTTGCACCGAAAAAGAGCGCACCCAGTTGGCCGCGGAACTGACTGCCCGCGACAGCCAAACCGCGGAACTCGGCAGGGAACTTCAACGTCTCGAAGGGCAATCAGTTCGTGAGTTGGAGCAGCGGGATGCTCGCATCACGGAGCTAGTCAATGAGATTCGGCAAGCTCAAGACCAGGCCGCGCTCAGCAATGGGGATCGCGATTCGCGCATTGCTGACCTCACGAGCGAATTGCAGCAGACGCAACAACAAGCGCTCGCTGAAATCGACAAGCAGCAGGCTCGCATCAATGAACTTGTCGGCGAACTTGGCCAAGTGCGGCAGCAGTTCGCCACGGAACTGCAAACCCGCGACCTCGGCAACCGAGAAGAATCCCATGCCGTCCAACTTGCCGAAGAATTGCAACAGACCCGCGAAAAAATGTCGGCCGAAGTATGCTCGCGTGAATTGCATATCACGGAACTGGCCCAGGAACTGAAGCAAACCCAAAACCACTTGTCCGAATGTGCCGCACAGGGGGAACGGCTTCATGAGCTGTACAGACAAGCGCAGGCCGACCTGGCGACGCTCAACCCGAAAATCATGGCCCAGGCGAATCCTGCGTGCGAGGCTTTGCTTTCGAACGACCTGCCGCCAAATTCGCCCAGCGACGATCCACGCGACGACGACGAGCCCCGTATCGTGCGAGCCCTGGCCAGCGCTGTTGCCGAACCACTTGCGAGCGATACATCAGATCCCGCCGAGGAATTCAAACCCACGTCGTTTATCGATCAATACAGTCACCTTCTTGTTGCTGAGAGCGGGGAGTCGCAAGCCGTGACGACTCACGTGGCACCGCAAGCCGCCAGTAATCTCGACAACATCGACTTGCATGACGAAACCGCACTCGAAGCTTACATGGCCAACATGATGCGGCGCGTGCGGGGAGAAACCTCCTCCGAGACAACCGCTCCCCCGCTCGCCAGGTCGCCGGAACCCGACAACGGAGCCGTTTATACCAATCCCGTTTCTCGAATGACCACTCTCACCGAGCGCGTGTCTGCTGTGCCAGCGGTCGAACCGGCCCTCGCGAAAGAAGCAGGCCTCATCAACATGCAAGAGCTTAAGGGCACGTCGCAGAAGCCGCCGCTGCCGACGAGCCTCTCGGCAATGCGCGAGCTGGCCAACATTTCCGCTCGACAAGCCATCGCCAAGCACCGCAAGCGCCGCCACTTTGAAGGGGCCTTCAGCAAGCTGCTCGTAAGTTTGATCGCGGGCGTCACGGCCACTTCCATGCTTATAACCGCCGAGAATTACACAAGTCCCTACTTTTTGGCCGGCTGCGGGGTCGCGGTGGTCAGCGGTTTCTGGGGCTTTAAGCTGTTGGGCATTGTGCTGGAAATGATCCGCGAAGGTATCAACAAGGAATGCACCCCCGCCGAACTGACGGACCTCGCCGACGCACTGCCCATCGATGGCAGCGCGGAAGCTGCCTCAGTCGGTCAGTAATTCGCTCACTAGAATCCCCGGTCCGCGCATACGTCGGCAAAGTCGCGCAGGTGGTATTCGATCCCCACGTAATCGAGAATCTTGGTGAGCCCCTTGAGCGCGACTGCTAGGCCGTCGGGCCCGCTAAAGCCACCGAATTGGCCGCCCCCTTTGAGATGCGGCTCCAAATCGAGGAACACGCCGGGAATGCCACGGCGTTTTAAGCGTTTTTCGAGGGCAGGAATTTCGCGACCGAAATCCTTCAGGATTTGATCGTGGCCGCTGTCCCCCTTGTCGGCGGGGACAAAATTCTTAAGCAGGTCTTCCTCGACGTGCGTTTGCCGCTGCTTCTGATGCGGATCGTGATAGTCTTTGATGTGCATCCAGCCAATGCTTGGCTTCATCACCTGATATTGCTCAAACGTCTCGGCAGTGTTGAAACCCTGGCTTTCGATGTTGCCACCGTCGATAACTGTCACCAATGCCGGATTGTTGACGCGGCGATGCAGCTCGGCCATCAGTTGGCCCGTCTGGCCGACGAGGTTCGCTTCGATCTCCAGACCAAACGTCAGATCGCTGCGATGGCAAACCTCGGCAATTTCGCCCAGTTGTTCCGCCGCTTGGGGCA
>JBGTMM010000526.1:0-6250 GCA_041743635.1 Bythopirellula sp. | reverse complement strand
CGTTTGATAGACGGTCGGATAACCCGCGGGATCGGCTCGATAGACGTCCAAACCGGCTTTCGTCAATGCATCGAGCAACTTGTCCGATTCGGCCCGCAAGGCGACAAGCTCTTGTTCGTCGGCTTTGGCTTGCTGTTTTTCATGAAACTGACGTTCGAGTTCGATCCACTTGGTTTGCAATTGTTCGAAAGTTTGATTCGCCGTGGCGGCTGCATTTTGCGCAATCAGGGGTGTGGCGGAAACAAACAGCAGTAAAACGGCCAAGATCCGAGATGTCATGGGGTGCATCCTTTCCCTCTTCTTGTCACAATAAAAACTGACCGTGCACAATGGTGCGATTGAAGCAGCAAGCCCTCAGAATATCAAATCGCCCCTTTGGTGGCAGCAGCAACACGATTGAGATGCATGGCGAAACCCCGACCTAATTCGAAACACGCCAAATCGAAACGCGGTGAAATCGCGGAAACTTCCGAACTGCGGATCATTGGCGGAAACTTGCGTGGGAGCAAGCTCCGCTACGAAATCTTTCAGCAAGGGGGCGATCCAATCACCAGGCCGATGAAGCACCGCGTCCGCGAGGCGATTTTCAATCTCGTCAGCACCGATTCGGCCGGCCGACATGCGATCGACTTGTTCGCCGGCACGGGGGCCCTCGGCCTCGAAGCGCTGAGCCGCGGCTCGCTGAGTGCGACCTTCATCGAGAAACACGTCCCCACTGCCCGGGTGATTGAAGACAACATCAAAGCCTTGGGACTTGCCGACCGAGCGCAGTTGCTCACGACCAGCGCGTTCCTCTGGGGCAAGCGGGACTTGCCAAATGCGGATTTCGGATTGCGGAATGCGGATTTGAATTCCGCAATCCGCAATCCCCTATTCCCTGGCTTGTCTTCTGCAGTCCGCCGTATGCGTTTTATCGTGAGCGGCAACAGGAGATGATTGATCTGATTTCGAGCATCCTGGAACTCGCGCCGGCGGAGAGTATCATGGTGGTCGAAGCCGACGGGGCGTTTGATTTTGCGTTGCTCCCCGGCAACATCGCCGAAAAGCGTCGGGAAGCAGGTTGGCAGATTCGCGCTTACCATCCCGCAGTCGTCGGCATCTGGCGGAAATAATTTTTCTTGATGGGAGGTGGTGTTGTGCTTGGTCATCAAGTTCAACTTTTGTTGGTGGGGGTTGTTTTCACGATGGTAATCGGGTTTCCTCAAGCGGCTATCTCTGCGGGAGAAACAATCACGATCAAGTTGTGGGACGGCGTCGCGCCCGGTTCGGAAGAGTTCACCGGCGAGGAAATCTCCGAAGAACGTGGCGATGGCCAGTTGAGCAATCTCTGGATTACCGGCGTGAGTGAGCCGACGCTTACGATCAACGTACCGCCTACGCAAAAGCGCTCCGGCGCCGGCATCGTGATTTGCCCCGGCGGCGGATATGGCGGCCTCGCTTTTGAAAAAGAAGGGGCGGAAGTGGCTCGCTGGCTCGGCGATCTGGGGGTCGCGACCTTTGTCCTCAAGTATCGACATGGCGGTGGCGTGCATCAGCATCCGGTGCCCCTTTCCGACATTCAACGCGCCATGCGGCTGGTCCGCTCGCAAGCCGCTCAGTGGGGCGTCGAACCCAACAAGCTCGGCGTGATGGGCTTTTCCGCCGGTGGGCATCTGGCGTCGTCGGTTGGCACACATTTTGACGCGGGCAATCAAAATGCAACGGACGGGGTGGAACGCGAAAGTTGCCGCCCCGATTTTCTCGTGCTGATTTATCCGGTGATCTCGATGGATGCCGCAATCACTCACGGCGGGTCGCTAGTGAATCTCTTGGGACCCAAGCCCGATGACAAACTTGTCGAGTTGATGTCGAACGACACACAAGTCACCGGCCAAACGTCGCCAACGTTTATTGCCCATGCCAGCGACGATGGAGCGGTGCCGGTGGAAAATGCCTTGCGATTCTATCGGGCGCTGGTGGCTTGCAAAGTCCCAGCGGAGTTGCATGTGTTTGCCGACGGCGGCCACGGCTTCGGCATGCGCGGCAAAGATGTTCCTGCCGAACAGTGGCCCCACCTGCTGGCAAATTGGCTCAAGAGCCGGGAGCTGATTGACTGACCGAGGGCGAGCCAAGAGCATAAGCGACTGGAGTTTGTTCACGCAGAGGCGCGGAGTTCGCGGAGAGGCTACGCACACCGAAACTTGTCTTGTGATACCGATTCGTCCGGTGTCCTCACAAGACAAGTGTCGGCGCCACCCTAATATCACTGGCGCTGACTCACAACATACTCGGCGTGGGATTGTGCGGCACGTTCTCAGGATCTTCGTCGGTGGTGAGATCGGTTGAGTTGTCCCAAGATTCACTCCCCACCAGCGCGCTGCCTTGCTCGAATTTGCCTTGCCGCGGGCCGTGACTTTCCAGTGTTGCCCAGCGGGCGTATGCGAGCAATTGCTGTTCGGAGTCGAAGGTGGCCACGAGTCGCTGTACGCCGCGCTTAGTGCCGTAAAGGTAGTGCATATTCGAACCTCCCATGGTCTTTGAATTCTTTATTATAGGCTTGGCTGAAAAAACGTGTTTGACTTCTCTTCGACAAAAGTCGATAATTGTACAAATTACCAATTTTGTACAAATCTTGCGAAGCGTTCTCATGAAAACGATTGAAGCCAGCCAATTGCGGCAGGAAATTTCCGACGCCCTCAACATGGTGGCCTTTGCCGGGGAACGGATCGCGATCAACCGTCATGGTAAACGAGTGGCGGTGCTTGTGCCGGTCGACGATCTGAAATTGCTAGAATCGCTGGAAGAGCAGCAAGACTTGAAGCTGGCCAAGAAAGCACTCAAGGAAAAAGGTTCCATTCCTTGGACACAGGCGAAGAAAAAGCTAGGACTAAAATAATCGCATGGTTAGAGTAACCCCATGTCTTACCATGTCGAATTGAAGCCTTCGGCTTTGGAATCGCTCAGCAAGTTGCCTTTGGCGGATCGCAAGAGAATCTCCAAAATGATCGATTCCCTGACGGACAATCCTCGACCGCGGGGCGTGACGAAGCTCACCGGTGAGGAAAATTTCTACCGCATTCGCGCCGGCGATTATCGGATCATCTACCAAATTCAGGATGATGGACTTTTGGTGTTGGTGGTCAGGATTGGTAATCGTGGTGAAGTGTATCGTAACCTACCATAGAAATGGGAGAAGTCATTATTGTATCGCTCACAAAATTGCGAGCGGATTGCGGCGTTCTTCGAGCGTGCCGCGGGTGACGCCGACTCGGTTCGCGGCTTGGAGTTGCTGCCAGACTTCTCGGCCGGTGACTTCGCCCGCGAGCAGTTGTTGATAGAGCGAAATCAGCTTGGCGACTTCACCCGCCGATTGATCAAGCAGTTCGATGCGAAAATCGCGCAAGCCGCGAGTTAGTAATTGCGGCACGGCTTCGGCGGCGGATTGGGGGACGGCATTGTAGAGCGTGTTGCGGCAACCGACGTCGGCTTGCAAGACATGTTCCATGCCGATGCGGTCGCGAAGTTTCACTTCATGCACGTCGCACGGCCGGCCGCAGTTATGTTTATTGGTCCCCGGCGAGAGGACCGCACAAAAAACGCAATGCTCCATGTGGAACATCGGCATGTGCTGGTGCAGCACCACTTCGAGCCATTGCGAAGGAACAGTATCGACGAGTTCCAGGAGTTGATCGCGATTGAGATCGTAGGAGACGGTGACGCGCTCGGCACCCAAGCCGCGGAGATAATCGACAGTCCACTGGTTCGCGGCGTTGAGCGAAAAATCGGCGACGATGGGAATGCCGTTGTCAGTGCAAAAGCCGATCCCAGCGAGATTGCGCACGAGCCAACCATCGGCCCCATGTTTGGCCATGGCGTGAAAGATGCCGGCTTCGCCCGGTTTTTGAATCCGCGGCGTGGCGAGATAAATTTTTGCTGAGCGAGCATGGGCCACTTCCACGGCCGTGCGATACTCGCGGATGTCGGCGAAATCCACGAACACGGTGTCGATGCCCTCCGCGATCACCGCATCGACTTGTTCGAGCGTGCGGCAGAGAACACGTAACTGTGGCTCGGGAACCCCCCCTCCTCTAGCCCCTCCCTCAAGGGAGGGGAAAAATAGCCCTGCTTCGTCGCTAAGCCGCAAGCGGCGTTGCGGCTGGGAGTGCAATGATTTTTTTAGCTCGGCGATGAGTTCCTGGCGGAGTTTGCCCAACACGCTCAGCGGCATCATCGGCGTGCCGGTGATGTTGGCGGTAAGTGTGCGCAGTTCGTAGACGGTGTTGCCGAGGCGGCCAAGTTGCGCGGCGAGGACTTCCTGGGTAAGCGGATGTTTGGTGGCGGCGACGAGGGGGTCGGGGGATTCGAGGGAAAAGGAGGCGCCGTTGGTGGCTTGGCCGCTAAGCCGCAAGCGGCTGTTGACGGTGGCTTCAACGTTGATGTCGAGCGGCACGCGTCGCAGGGCTTTACTGTTGGTGTAAGTTTTTCGTAGGCGGTTAGTAAGGTGAGGGTCGTCTGTTTTCCAGATCTCTTGGCCACCGTGCAATTTAGTGAAGTCGATTGAGTCGCGGCCGAAGGCCAGTTCGACGAGTGGGCCGCGCGGCGTGACTTCGTACACGCGGCCACCCTGCTCCCTGCCATGTTCCCGGTCGCCGGCGAACACGATGCCATCGCCGGGGGCGACTTCGCCGATCGCTTGGATGACGACGCGCTGGCCGCGCACTTGGCGCACCTCTCCCAACAATACACCACGCTTCGCCGAACTCACGGCCGGCACGAGCATCTTATGATCGCAGCCGTTAAGCCAACCCGGCGAGAAACCGCGCGAGAAGGACAGCTCCATTTCGCGCACGTCTTGTGCGGTGAAATCAAGCGGACGTTCGGCAATCGCCGCGTCGATGGCCCGGCGGTAGTGGCTGGTGATGTTGGCGACGTACTCGGGTGTTTTCAAGCGGCCTTCGATCTTGAGGCAACTCACGCCGGCGTCGATTAACTCCGGCACGAGCGCATAAGCGGCAAGGTCCTGCGGACTGAGCAGATATTTTTGCTCACCGAGATCGACATCTTCACCGTCGCAAATCAAATCGTACGGCAAACGGCAGGCTTGGGCGCATTGGCCACGATTGGCGCTGCGTCCGCCGAGGGATTCGCTCGTGAGGCATTGCCCCGAGTAGGCGACACACAAGGCCCCATGCACAAAGGTTTCCAGTTCGATGTCGGTCTCGTTGTGAATCGCGCGGATTTCATCAATCGACAACTCCCGAGGGAGCACAACCCGTTCGATTCCCAGCGCTTGCGCGACTTGAATGCACTCCGCGCTGGTGAGCGTCATCTGCGTCGAGGCATGGATGGCCAAGTCGGGGCTAATCACGCGGATGATGCGCGCGAGTCCCAGATCTTGCACCAGTACGGCATCCACTCCGGCTGTGGTCAACTCGGCGACGGTACGCTCGATGGTCGCGATTTCGCTAGGGAAGATGAGTGTGTTAAGCGTGACATAGCCACGCACGCCGCGTTCGTGCAAGAACGACATCACTTCGGGGAGATCGTCGACGTGCATGTTGGTCGCGCGAGCGCGCGCATTGAAGCCGCATTCAAGGCCGAAGTATACCGCGTCTGTCCCATTCTCCACCGCAGCGGTGACGCAGAGCCGATCGCCGGCGGGGGCGAGCAGTTCAGGCTTGCGACGTGACGATGTAGACATAGGGATGCCGTGGGCGATTAAAGGGTAACTTCTCAATTGTAGCCGGATTTTCAGCGGTAGAAATAGCCGTCGGCGCGAGTCGATGGTTGGGACCCCCAGCTTTCGCTGGGGGCTACTCACTCAGATCGCGAAGTTCCAGACGCTTTCCGCAGGGGAATTTCTGCGCGGGCAAGTTTCGCAGTAGTCACCGCCCAATTGTTCGTGGGCCCATTCCAGCGCCGCGCTGGTGCTGGACCAAACTTGGGCCGTTTCGCGGAACACGCGGTCGCGTCCCAAACGATCCACGATTCCCACTTGATCCAGAATCTTATAAAAATCGTCACGAACTCCTGCAAGGCACAATGCGATGTGGCGTTCTTCGATTCGGTCGATGAACTCCGCGAGCAGATGCATGCACACCGCGTCGGGATTCCGCAGATGCTTGACGCGGATCAAAATGACTTTCGTGGTCGCTGGCAACTCGATTTCGATCTGCTCCAGATGCGCTTCAAAGTCGGGTGAACTACCGAAGAAGAGTTCCCCCTCGAAGTTCACCATCTTGATGCGGTCACACGGCATGTCGTCGGGATA
>JBGTMM010000525.1:0-6566 GCA_041743635.1 Bythopirellula sp. | reverse complement strand
GTAAAACGAAAAATTCACGCACTTTTTGTGCCACCCATGCTTTGTGAATGGGTGCTCGTTTTCACGGAAGAGGGAATTGCGGAATAGAGAATTCCCGACTTAATCTTTCACCGTCGCGCTGGCCATTCATGGGGCAGTCTGAACGCTTAAAGATCAACTTAGCTGTCAGAGAATTTCAAAGGAGACTCAGCGCGAGCCTGCCGGGGGAAGATGCCGTCCCAGAGCGAAAAGTTTGGCTTGACCCAGAAAACTCAATTGGTCAAACAAATCTTTTCGCCTGATGCTCATGATAACAGCGAATTGGCATCGCCTATCGTTGTTCTATTCGTCGGCGAAAAGTTTGGCTTGACCCAGAAAAACCAGTGGAGCGAAAGGGAGTCGAACCCTCGACCTCTGCATTGCGAACGCAGCGCTCTCCCAACTGAGCTACCGCCCCATGTGTGAGCTAAGATTCTAAGATTTGCCACGTGGAGTGTCCAGGTATGCACAAAACCGCTGGCTGCCGCTTGCGCTATAGACAAAAGTAGAAGCTATAGCTGGAAGTCATGGCGCGGTAACTGTATCCAGCAGTTGACGAATCCGCTGCACAACCTGAACTGAAACCTTGCCAAACTTCTTCACGACAATCGATTGGGCAAGGGTATAAATTTTGTCGACGCGCACTGTACCTGATCGATTTAACGCCCCTTCGACAAGATCCGCCGAACTGATTCGGATACTGTAGGGCACAGTCGCCGGATTCGAGGTCATAGCTACCACGATGATATCGAGAGAGGCACGGTTGCAGATATTGTTGGAGATGACGATTACTGGACGCCGCTTCAAAGATGACAAGTCGGTAAATGGAATTGGAATGAGAACAATGTCGCCTTGCTCAGGCATCGTTCCAGTCCTCATCATCCAGGGGATTGTCCCAGAAATCGCTGCTGCTCACGGCTGCTGACAACAAATCGTCGAAGTGTGTCGTTTCCTGCTTGACGACATAAACCGTTACCTGCGACCCAGCAGGCAACGGCAGTTGCACCTCAATCCGTCCACTAGGGGAGACTTCTACATCGTAGCGAAGAGGTAGTTGTGAGAAAGACATAATTCACTTGCCTGTTGGTGACCTATTCTTTATTCTAGCCCAGCGGTCACTATTTTTTCGTTGCACTTTCAGCGAAGTCGAAAAATTCCATCAAATTCAGCACCCTCAACGCGGGTGGTTGTTGCCCTTGGCCAAGAGTGGCCGAATCTCGTCGACGAAATCGCCCGCGTCGGCGAATTGGCGATAGACGCTGGCAAACCGCACAAAGGCCACTTCGTCGAGATCACGGAGATGCTCCATCACAAGCTCGCCCAAGCGTCGGCTTTCGATTTCTAGATCAAACGACGTGTAAACGTCGTTCTCGATGGCGGAGACAGTCCGCTCGATGTCGCGGTCGCTGATGGGCCGCTTCCAGCAGGCACGCTCGAGTCCATGCTTGATCTTTTCACGCGAGAAGGGAACTCGCGTGCCGTCGCGCTTCACGACTTTAATCGTCGATTCTTCAATCCGTTCGAAAGTCGTATAACGACGCTTGCATTTCAGGCATTGCCGACGGCGGCGAATCGAGAAGCCATCCTGACAAGCACGAGAATCGATGACGCGGTCGTTATCGGTGCGACAAAAAGGGCATTTCATGGTCCCCACTATACACGCTTCGATCCAACAGTAAACTACTGACGCGGATTTGTTCTGCCAAATTTTTCCCGCTTAGTTCACCATATAAAATTAGGTAGCTTTGTCGAACAAATAAACTTTGCTGGCAATTTGGGAAGCTTCTGTGCGAATAAATTTTATGGCAAATCATTGCCGTTTCACTTGACAAGCATTTATTGACCAAAGTCGCAGCAACATTGGACAAAGTGCGGAACAGAAAGTTTTCAAGCCATGACGTGTCCTCATTGCGGAGAGCCAATTCCGCGGCCGTCGCACTTTTGCCAACATTGTGGCGGCAAGTTGGCCCCGAACGAGAATCAAGCTAAGATGCAAGCGGATGACATAACGCCGTGGGAAAAACTCCGCTCGGCTGGCAATCGTGGTGCGGATGACACCGTTTCCGAAGTAGAACTCTGGCACGGCAGCTATTCGAAGCTCGCCATGATCGGGGCTTGGCTTGGAGCGGGAGTGTTGTCGCTCGTTTCCCTTGGTCTGGGACTTTTTGGCGGGATCACCGGCGAATTATGGTTGATGCTGATCGCCGTCAACGCGCTGCTGTGGGCCGGACTCGCGATCCGTTACTTTTATCTCCGCTTCAGTCGGCATTATACCCTCAGCAACCAGCGTTTCACGCACCTGCGGGGACTGCTCTGGCGACAAACCGACCGCATCGAGGTCATTGACATCGACGACGTGTCGTTCACCCAAGGCCCCGTGGAGCGGATGCTGGGCATCGGCACGGTGCGCATTAGCTCCAGCGACCAATCGCACCCAGAATTCGCGTTACCAGGAATCGAAAACGCACAGATGGTGGCGGGACTGATTGACGACGCCCGTCGTCAAGAACGCCGCCGAAGGGGTCTCTACATAGAATCGGTGTGAGCACCAAGGTTTATATCTTGCGCCGACGAGAACCGTTGCCGACTGTCAACTCGGTGACAATCCCCACGTCAGTCATCGTGATTTCATCTTCCTCAGCGGAACCTTGTGCAACAACGATTGTGCGGCCGCCTGGAGGGAGCCACATGAATTCAGGACGCTTGACGGCGAGTTTTCTGCCATCCTCTAAATGAATGATGAACGGTTTAAACGGTTTGGCTTGCCACAGTTCTTTGACTTGAATAGTTGTCATCGCCCTACTCACTCACCTCGGTCCAATCACGCCGTTGGCGGCTGCTGGGGATATCCATCGCCTTGCGGTACTTGGTGACCGTCCGGCGCGCGACCGTGATCCCTGCCTTCGCTAGCTCTTCGACCAAGGCGTCGTCACTCAAGGGTTTTGTCTTGTCTTCATTATCGACAATTTCCTGCAGCTTGAGCCGCACCTTGTCCCAGGCGACTTCCTCACCATCGGCGCTGGTGGTGCCCCCCACGAAGAACCGCTTCAAGGGGAAAATACCCCGCGGGGTTTGCATCCATTTGTCGTCCACCGCCCGGCTGACGGTCGTAACATGCACGCCCACCTTGTCGGCGATCTGCTGCATTTTAAGTGGCTCGATGAATTCTGGGCCATTGTCGAGGAAACTCATCTGGTGATCGACGATGGCCTGCGACACGCGGGTCAGTGTACTGCGCCGTTGTTCGATCGCTTCGATGATCCACTGGGCTGAGTTGACTTTGCGCTTGATGTACTCGCGGGTCTCGGCATTCGTCTCCGGATCCTGCAAGAGCTTGCGATAGGTCGGGCTGATATATAACGAGGGAAGTTGTGCGTCCTCCAGCCGGATTTCGTAGCCGCCCCCCTCTTTACGGTCGATATACACGTCGGGCGTGACCATCGGGGCAAAGGTTTCGCTAAACTCCGCGCCCGGCTTCGGCTTGAGCGTGCGCAGGTCTTCCCAAGCTTCTTGAATGGTTTCTATGGAGAAGCCGGTTTTCTTGGCGATCAGTGGCAGGCGATTATTTTCCAGGTCTTCGAGATGATGCTCGATCAGGACCTGGAGCTCTTCATAGAACAGTAGTCCCGGTGTGAGCTGCAGCAGCAGGCACTCTTTGAGATTCCGTGCCGCGATGCCCGGCGGGTCAAGTCGCTGCACGATCGCGAGGGCTTCCTCGGCGAGCTTCATCTGCTCGGCCCGCCACGTTTGAACATTGCCATTTGTGTCGTCGGGTGGAGGCGGCAGCAATTCCTCAAGAGGCGATTTTAAATACCCGTTCGAGTCGAGGTTATAGATAATCCGCTCGCACATCTTCTTGAGCGGCTCGCTCAAATCGAACCAACTCAGTTGATGATCGAGATAATCGAGCAATGTCTCGGGTCGCGAGACCATGTTGGCCATCGCGTCGTGCTGGCGATCGGCCTCGGCCTCCATCTGCCCGCGCGAGGGGCGGCTCCGCTCCTCGTATTCGTCGGGCAGATTGTCGGTCATGTTCATCAACCGCTCGAAATCGTCCTCATTGTTGTTGTCATTGGCAACAACCATCTCGCGCTCCGAATCGGTCGGCGCGTCGGGATTGACGACTTCTTCTTCCAACTCGGCCGGCTCATCCGTGTACTCGACCTGGTCGAGCACGGGATTGTCTTCCATCTCTTGCTCGATGCGTTCCTGTAGGGCCATGATCGGCAACTGCAGGATCTCCATGGACTGGATCATCCGCGGTGCGAGCACCTGCTTCTGAGCCATGTGCATGTGTTGGCCGAGTGAAAGACGCATCGTTTGTCTGTGGGTTGTAGGTTAGTGGGTTAAAGTTAGACTATGGCCGGCAAAGCGTAGTCGCTCCCGTGTCTCTAGCATACTGCCGCTGCCACCCGCAGGTCAAACTTACGAGCCGGCAGTGCTGGCAACCCCGTCCCCGAACATGGGATTCGAACGCCTGCCATAATTCTACTGCAATAATTCACCCAGTGCGGAAAGAATTCCGCCGCAGGCGCCGAACCGGTCAGAAAGTTGGTCCCGGTAGAGCGTAAAAGTCGCCGCTAGCCGCAGGGTCACTCTTGACAACGTCTCACGCCAACGGGGGAGAACGGCGACTCATTCCGCTGGCGAACCACCCAATTGACCCAGCGCCTCGCTGAGTCCTGGCAAATTCAAACCGCCGGTGAGCGACTGCACATGCTGGGCGTAAAGCTCTTTCGACTTTTGCTGAGCGGCGTTGATCGCTGCCGGGAGCAAGTCTTCCACGAATTCGCGATCTTGCTTGGCAAACAACGACGAATCGATTCGCACGGCCAGAATTTCGCCCACGACGTTGGCTTCGACTTACACCAAGCCAGCCCCTGCGGAGCCGGTGACACGTTTGGTTTTGAGTTCCTCGGTGAGCTGCTGCATCTTGCCGCCCATCTCTTGGGCCTGCTTCATAAGGCTCCCAATGTTCGCCAGATTTCCTAAGCCTTTTAACATGATCTCTCTCTCCGTTTCTACGCTCATTCCGCGGGGGGCACATACCGAATTCTATGCGAATCGCCGCCAAAAAGTTCCAGCGCCTTTTTCACAAACGGTTGAGCCGACACATCGGCCTGCTGCTGCCGCCTGGAAGGGGCCGCGGGAACGGTTGCCGGGTCATCCACCCGCTGCCGCGACTGGAATACAAGCGGCACTCGCTGGCCACAAACTTCCTGCAAGGCCGCTTCCAAACGCGCCCGATTCCCCGGCCGCTCACAAGCATCGCGATAAAACGCTTCGGAAAACATGATCTGTAATCGTCCGCCGGTATCCACCGTGACTTCCTCGACATGCGACGCATTCTCAGCAACAATCCCGGTGAGTGATTCAAGCGTCTGTTTCCAGACTTGCTCGACGTTCTCTGCCGTGAGTGCGATCACCGTACCATCCTCAACCTTTTCGGCATGGCCGTCGGTCGCCGCGGCAACTTCGGGAGCAAAACTCGGAGATTTCACCGTCCGAGTGATGTCTGGGCTAACGGGAGAGTTTTTTTTTACCGCGGGTTCGCTTGACGCCCACGTGCCGTCACGGAGTTGCTCGATCAGACTCGCCAATTCGTCGAGATTCTGCAAGTTGCAAATCCGCACCACCGCCATCTCGGTCAGCGTGCGGGTATGGGTGCTCACCCGCATCCTAGCAGCCGCCTGGTCGAGCACCTGCACAATCGCGAGCAGCGTTTGGACGCCCAATTGCTGGGCAATCTCGCGCACTTCCTGCCGCTGGCTCGGCAAAGCATATAGCAGCCGACTTTCGTCGCAACCGACGGCCTGGGTCATCACATCGCGGAAATAGCCCAAGAGTTGATCGACCAACTGGCTCACATCAGCCCCCTCGGCAATTGCGGCGTCCAGTTCCGCCAAGGCCGTGGCGGCATCACGGTTCACCAGGGGCACCACCAGATGCGAGAGCCGGGCCGCCGGGGCGATGCCGAGCATTTGCGTCACATTAGCCGCCGTGATCGAATCGCCACCCCCGGACAACAATTGCTCCAAGAGCGATTGGCTGTCTCGCATCGAACCGCTGGCGCGCATGGCCAAAATTTGCAGGGCGTCAGTCTCGATCTCGACTCCTTCGGCAGCGGCGATCTGAGCCAGCCGCGTTTGGATGGCGCTCGATTCAATTCCCGCGAAGTCGAAGCGTTGGCAGCGGGAAAGAATCGTGATCGGAATCTTGTTCGCCTCGGTTGTGGCGAAAATGAACTTCACATGCTCGGGGGGTTCTTCCAGAGTCTTGAGAAGCGCGTTGAACGCTTCTTTGGTGAGCATGTGGACTTCGTCAATGATGTAAATCTTGAGCCGAGCGCGGCTCGGCCGGACGGCGACGTTCTGGCGCAATTGCCGGATTTCGTCGATGCCGCGATTGCTGGCACCGTCGATTTCCAAAACGTCCACGTCATCCCCGGCGGCAATCGACTGACAGATTTCGCACTCGTTGCACGGGGTGGGAGTGGAACCTTGCTCGCAGTTGAGCGCCTTGGCCAGAATCCGCGCCGCCGAAGTCTT
>JBGTMM010000524.1:0-1927 GCA_041743635.1 Bythopirellula sp. | reverse complement strand
GGTCCACCGCAGGGCGTCTTTGTTGTGCGGAAAGATGCCGGGGTGAGCGATGGAATATCCTGGCCCATAAAAAATGTGGTTGGCGTGTTTGCGTTGCTCATTCACCGATTTGTCGTTGACGAGTGCGGCGGAGCCGACTTCATACCCACTCGGCACGCCTGGGATGCGGCCCATGTGGCAATCTTGGCACGAGATACCTTTCTTGCACGCGGGTGAGGCCCGGTACTGTTCCCACACGACTTCGAGCTTAATGCCCGGCTGCACGGCCACTTGATGACAGGAAACGCAGAATTCGGGTTTCGAAAGTTGATCGAAATAGAATCCGGCGACGTGCATGTCTTGTCCAGGGCCTTGTTCGCGCAGTGAAGTTTTGACTTTGAATTCCTCTTTGCGGGCGATGGTTTCCGCGATGCCGCTGCCGCCGATGGAACCATAAACAGGGGCGAAAATATCTCCGGGTTCGATGCGGCGTTCGCCGTTTGTCTTGCCGAAACGCTCGTTCACGCGATGGCAGGCGACGCAGGTGACCCCTTCGCGCACGACTTGGGGAACGTCCCAGATGGGCGCTGCGCGGGAAATGCCCAGGCTCGTGCCGACAGGTGAATGGCAACGGTAGCAGAAGTAACCGACGGTGCCCTGCGACAGATCGTAGATTTTTTGCTCGAAATTGTGAAACATCGGCGAGATCGAGGCGTAGGCGTGGCTGGAGATGCTCCACTCGTCGAAGATTTTCTCATGGCATGTGGCGCACGCATGAGCGGAGGGGTAGAGCGAGTCGGCGACGAACTCGCAGTAGGTGCGTTTGTCCTGTGGGCCGGCTGCAGTGGCGTTATTTTGTTTGATGCTATGCGGGGCCAATTGGGTTGGCACCGTCGCGGGAGTGAAGGGGCTTGTCGGAACGGGAAGAGCTTCTTGCCCCGTGAGGGGCAATTGCTGGGGTTCGATTTCCGGCGTGGGGGTGATGGAGTCGTCGGTTTTCGTGGGCCCTTCAACCGTGGGGAGTGGGGCGGGGGGTGCTGGTTCGGTAGGTGATTTTAAGGATTCACCGCCTGCTGAAGCAGGCTCGCCGGGCACGTCGTTCCAGAGGAGGTCGGGGACGCCGTCGAGTAGGTCGTTGGGATCGTTGGCGGCGCTGGGTTGTGAAACCACGCCTTGTTTCGCACCGGTGTTGAACGCGAGAGGGACGATTTCCGACCCCAGCGCTTGCGGGCCTTCGCTCGCCAGCACCATCCAACCCGGGCAACCTGCTTGGGCGAGGGCTTGCTCGATTTCCGCGATGCGCTCGTTGGATTCGTCGTTGTTCGCGAGTTGGATGTTCGTGTGATGAGTAACAGGCTGCGGGCTCGGCGTCCGTCCGTGCCACACTCCGACCAGCGCGCTGAGACCCACGACCGTGGCGAAACACGGCCAGGTTCTTTCCCACCAGTTCTGTGAATTCCGCCTCATGCGCGGTTGCCTTAATCTATTCTGAGGGCAACAAAAGAGGATTGAAGCTGACTGCTAGCACCCTGGGCGCGGACACTCGGCTAGTAAGGTTGATCGAACCGTTAGGAGCGTCAATTTGAGAACTTTGAGCACAACCGTTACAGCTTCACATACAGCGATCAGTGCTTCGGCCGCTGATTTCAAAGCGAAACAGCTCACAAATGCAGGATTTCGCTATTTTTGTGCGCATTTTCGGGAATTGGTAACGCCAGAATGGCAGGATAGAATGCAGGTTCTCTTCCTCACTCCCAACCCCGGAGCGCAACGTGGCTCGCCCCTGGCAGCACTTTCTGAAATGCTGGTCGCTGATAGCAGCGATGGGCGATTGGGGCTGCGCGGTGTTGGCCAACGAGGAGATCGATTTCAATCGCGACATTCGGCCGATCCTTTCGGAGAATTGTTTCCGCTGTCACGGCCCTGACTCGGCGACCCGCGAGGCGGA
>JBGTMM010000523.1:0-5884 GCA_041743635.1 Bythopirellula sp. | reverse complement strand
TGGAAAACGAAAACTTGCGGACGGAAATTCAGCGGCAGATCGAAGCCTTTCGCAAAGTCGATCCGGCGCGCGAGCCGCAGAATATTTACGACTTGGAAAACGTGAATGAAAATCAGATTTCGCCCTATATTTGCCCCAGCGATGACGAGGTCGTGGATAATCGCAACGGCACCAACCTGGCGAGTGCGAGCTATGCGGGAATTTCCGGCTCGGCCGCGAGTCGGGGTGCCGCCGAGGGGTTTGCCGGAGATAACGACGGGTTGTGTGGAGTGGTGAACTTCGACGGATTGTTCTTTCCGGGAAGCCGCGTGGCACTCAAACAAATTCAAGACGGCCTGAGCAACACCTTCTTGGCCGGGGAGCGCTGGTACCAGTTGCGGGCCTGGACGGCGGGTGCTTTTTGGCAGGTTTCGGTATTGCCCAAGCCCCCCGAGGGTCCCTCGGAAGGTTATTGCCTGACCGCAATAAAAAACATCGATGCCGCGATTCCCATCAATGCGAATCTCGAATCCGTCGGTTACTACAAACAGCATCAACCCGAGGACCGCCCCGGCGAGGTCACAGCGGACAAGAAGATTGTGCCGTTTAATAATCTGCCGTTTGGCAGCTTCCATCCCGGCGGTGCCAACTTCAGTTGTGCAGATGGGAGCGTGAGTTACGTTGCCGAGGAAGTCGATCCTCAGGTTTATACTTCGCAAGCTTCTCGTGACGGTGGGGAGATCATTACCCAATGACCAAGATTTTTGCTGCACTTCTCGTCTTATTGGCTGGTGGCGTGTGTTTTGGAGAGACCCAAAACGAAGATGCGGAAGCTCCGCCTCTGCGGCGCGAGTTCCGCGCCGCGTGGGTCGCCACGGTCGCCAACATCGACTGGCCCTCCAAGCCAGGGCTCAGCACCGCCGAGCAACAAGCCGAAATGCGTGCGCTCTTGGACGATGCGGTCCGCATGAACTTGAACGCGATCATTCTACAAGTGCGGCCAAGCTGCGATGCACTCTATGATTCGAAGCTGGAGCCTTGGTCGGAGTTCCTGACAGGCAAAATGGGGCAAGCGCCCGATCCGTACTATGATCCGCTTGAGTTTGCCATCGCCGAGGCGCACAAGCGGGGCTTGGAGCTGCATGCCTGGTTGAACCCCTATCGCACTCGGCACGCCGGCACCAAGACTCCCGCCGCCAAGACGCATATCAGCCAGACGCATCCCGAAATCGTCAAACAATACGGCGACTATCACTGGATGGACCCCGGCGAACCGGCGGCCTTCGAGCACACCATGGCGGTGATCCGCGACGTGGTCGAGCGCTACGACATCGACGGCATCCACATGGACGACTATTTTTATCCCTACCCGGTTTCCATCGAGGAAAAAGACGGTGACCAGCAAGAAGGAGAGGAAAAGAAAACAGTATTAGTTCCGTTTCCCGACGATCCCAGTTGGGAAAAGGCCGTCGCGGCGGGGACCAAGCTGGAGCGCAATGATTGGCGGAGGGAAAACATCAACCGGCTCGTGGAGCAAATGAGCAAGGACATCAAAAAAATTAAACCGTGGGTGAAATTCGGCATCAGCCCCTTCGGCATCGGTCGGCCGGGCAAGCCGGCGCAGATCATTGGCTTCGATCAATATGAATCGTTGTATGCGGACACGGAAAAATGGTTTAAGGAAGGTTGGGTCGATTACCTCACGCCGCAGCTCTATTGGAAGATTGGCCCCCCCAAACAGAGTTACGCCGCGCTCCTCGATTGGTGGCACGAGCAAAACACGGCCAAGCGGCATCTCTGGCCGGGCAATTACACCTCGCGGATGTTAAACGTGGACGATCAAGACTGGGGATCGGATGAATTGATCGCTCAAATCTGGGTCACGCGCGCCCAGAAAGGGGCGACCGGCAATGTGCATTTCAGCATGAAAGCCCTCACCAAGAACGCCGGCGGCATTGCCGATGCGCTGATCGAAGGCCCCTATCGTGAACCGGCGCTCGTGCCGGCCAGTCCTTGGCTTGCCAGTGCGGGAGAAGAAAAACCAGCACCGCCGAAGATCAAAGTCAAAAAATCGGGCGGCGGCTGGGTGGTCACCCGCGATTCCGAAAACGAGCAGCCCTGGTTGTGGGTCGTGAAAACCAAACATGCGGGCGGTTGGCATCTCGACGTGATCCCTGGCAACGAAGAGGACTTCCGGTTAGATTTTCTTCCCAAGTCCGCGGCTCCTCAAGCGATTGCCGTCTCAACGGTTGATCGCATCGGCCGCGAAAGTCCAATCAGTTGGTACAAGCGAGATGCACAGTGATGGGATCGGCCAGCCTTGTCTGAACCAATATCTCCAGTCGCACCGACTGACTACTCCCGCCGTCAAGCATGGTGGTGGATTCCCAGCCTGTATTTCGTCGAGGGCTTGCCGAATGTGGTCGTCGCCACGGTTTCGGTGCTTATGTACAAGAGCCTCGAGATTTCCAATGCGCGGATTGCGTTCTATACCGGAATGCTCTACCTGCCATGGGTGATCAAACCGCTGTGGAGTCCCTTTGTAGATAACCTCTGGATCAAGCGAGCCTGGACTCTCAGCATGCAATTTCTGCTGGGGTTTGGCATGGCCGGCGTGGCATTGTCATTAACCAGCAACTATTTCTTTGCGATCTCGCTGCTAGTCTTTTGGGTCATGGCCTTTTGCTCGGCCACTCATGACATTGCTGCCGACGGCTTTTACTTGCTGGCCGTCCCGGAAAGCGATCAAGCCTGGTTTGTGGGAATTCGCAGCACTTGTTATCGCATGGCCACCGTCGCGGTGAATGGTCCACTGATCATACTTATTGGCCATCTCCAAGGCGCGTTTGGTGTGCGCCAAGGCTGGTTGATCGGTTTTATTTTGCTTGCAGGGATGCTTTTTCTGGCGGGAATTTATCACGTCGTGGTATTACCGCGTCCTACGCGCGACACTAGGCGGGAAGCACTCACAACCCATGAATTGTTTCGTAGTTTTACGGAAACATTTTCTTCTTTTTTCCGCAAACCTGGAGTCGCATCGGCGTTGGCTTTTCTCCTTCTCTACCGTTTTGCGGAAGCACAGCTTGCGACAGTCATCAAGTTATTTTTGCTTGATCCGCTAGCCGAAGGAGGATTGGGACTTACCACCGAGCAGTTTGGCAAATATTACGGGACGATTGGGGTAGGTTTTCTTCTGCTGGGGGGAATTTTGGGCGGTATGGTATCGTCCAAGCACGGATTTCGTGCCTGGCTGTGGTGGATGGTGGCTGCCATCAATTTGCCAAACATTGTCTATGTGTTTCTTTCCCAGGTTCAACCTCAAAATACCCTTCTCATAAGCAGTTGCATCGCCATCGAAACATTTGGATATGGATTTGGCTTCACAGCCTACATGCTTTTCATGCTTTACCTGGCCCGAGGGAAACATGAAACTGCTCATTATGCGATCTGTACTGGCTTCATGGCATTGGGTTTAATGATTCCCGCGATGTTTAGCGGTAAGCTACAGGAGTTACTCGGTTACGAGTGGTTCTTCATGTGGGTCATGGTGGCCACGATTCCCAGCTTCTTCGTTTGCACACTAATAGATGTTGACCCCAACTTCGGTCGCAAGATGACCGTGGTGGACGAGGAGCCAGCATCGTGACTAAACCAGTTCTCGAGTTGGCATCTTTGTCGCTCCGCGACAAGTTAGCGCAATTGTTGTTCGTGCGGATAGGTTCCAACTTGCCGCCCGTGCGGACCGTGGAAGAGGATTCGAATCGCGTGGCGGGATTGCTGGAGCAATATGCGCTGGGGGGATTGTTGATCTTTAATGGTCAGAGTCAGCAAACGGCCGGTACCCTGGAAAAACTGCAAGAGGCGGCTCGTTATCCCCTCTTGATCGGCGCGGACATCGAACGGGGCATTGGCCAGCAACTCCGCGGCTACACCCTGTTTCCCCATGCGATGGCCTTCGATGCGTTGGGCGAGGATGCCGAGAAGCAGGTTTATGAGTTTGCGCGGCTCACGGGCTTGGCGGCGCGCGCTCATGGCATTCACATGACGTTTTCTCCCGTCGCCGACGTGAACGTCGATCCGCGGAATCCCATCATCGCCACGCGGGCCTTCGGCAACGACCCCGAGCGCGTCGCTCAATTGGTGAGAGCCTATGTCGCCGGTAGCCAGGCCGGCGGCACTTTGGCCGCGGCCAAGCATTTTCCGGGTCAGGGCAACACGCATGAAGATTCGCACCACGCCTTGCCGACGGTTAGCGGAACACGAGAAGAAATGGCGGCCTGTGAGCTTGCGCCCTTTCAAGCGGCAATTACGGCGGGGTTGCCCTTAATCATGACGGCCCACGTGAGATATCCGAGTTGGGACGCGAGCGGCAAGCCGGCCACGCTCTCGAAACCCATCCTGCAGGATTTGTTGCGCGATGAGATGAAATTCCAGGGCGCGGTGGTGAGCGACAGTTTGCTCATGGAGGGCGTGAAATCGCAGTTTGATAATGAAGGGGAGTTGGTCCTGCACACGTTGCTTGCCGGAGTGGACTTGCAACTCGACGTGCTTGACCCCGGCGTGGTCTTGGGGGCGCTGGAGCAAGCCGTTGCCGACGGCCGGTTGCCCCTGGCACGCGTCGATGAAGCTTGTGAGCGCGTGCTCAAGCTGAAGCAAGCCGTTTTTGCGGACACCGACAAAATACTTTCAGGGGATGCGCTGACCGCGGTTCTCGACCAGGCGGATCAGTTGGCCAAAACGGTCGCGGCCCGATCGATTCGCACATTGGCGTCCAAGAAAAACCTCGCACCACTCGCGGCGGATCGAGGGCTGTTCGTCGCAATGTTGCGACCTCACCAGTCGCATCTTGACCCCGACGAGCTGCCGTTCGGAGTATTCTTGCGCGAACGCTTTTCCCGTTGTGAATACCATGAACTTGGCCCACAGGCAACGGCCGAGGATTACACTCACATGCTCGAACGGGGCCTCGCGGCGGAGCAGATTGTGATCGCCATGGTCGTGAAGCCAGCGGCTTGGTATCGTTTTGGCTTGCTAAGCGAGCAAGACAACTTTGTGCGTGAATTGACGAGCCGACGCGATGCTGTGTTGGTGTCGCTGGGCTCGCCTGTCGCGCTGGAAAATTATGCCGACGCTACCGAACGAATCTGCGCGTATAGCGATGTGTTTGTTTCTCAGGCAGCGCTGGCGGAGTTTCTCTGTGACAACCGCTCGAACTTGATCGCGTAATTCAACAGGGGTGCGCGTTCGCAATACGGGGGTGCGCGAAATCGTGAGGTAACCGTTCGCGCGTCACTTCTCTCGCTGGCGCTTAGCTATTAAACTTCATACTGGCATTCGGCACTCCTTGGTAAAGTCCACTTTTTTGTGGCAGGGATGTAAAAGTAAAAATATGTCTCAGTATTTGAATAATGGCTCCCTCGATTCTTTGTCGGGCCGCCGCTTGATCATTCTCACCGAGGGTCATACCGAGCCTGTTACCGGGAAGACTGCCACGTGCGTGGTCCGCTACCGTCCCGAGCAAGTAGTGGCGCTCTTGGATTCGACCCAAGCTGGAAAGACAGCACAGGAATTGTTGGGAGTCGGCGGTTCGATCCCGATTGTGGCGAAGCTTGACGACGCTCCGCAAGCGAACGCGCTGATGTTGGGCATTGCTCCGTCGGGGGGACGGATACCGCCAACGTGGAGGTCCGTGATTCTGGCCGCGATCAATCGCAAGATGGACGTGATTTCGGGGTTGCATGAATTTCTGAGCAATGACCCCGAATTTTCCAAAGCTGCCGCGGAAAAAGGGGTGCAAATCATCGACGTGCGCAAGAACAGTGAGTGTGACGTGTCTCATCGGCTCAACATTCGCGAAGAATGCCTCCGAATTCATACCGTCGGCCAGGATTGCAGCGTCGGCAAA
>JBGTMM010000522.1:0-1590 GCA_041743635.1 Bythopirellula sp. | reverse complement strand
GGGATCACGATCAAACTCAGGCCCACTTGGCGAAAGTCGATGGTGTTGTTGCGCTGACCAAATTGATCAACCTGGCTGTTCACGATGTAAGGTACATCCTGGCCAACGAACGCCGTACCCTCTTGGTTGTTGAGGGCCATGATTTGTGGGCGACTCAAAATTTCCAGCCGCCGAGTTTCTTGCAGTGCTCGCAGCAACATGCTCACACTGTCGCTGCTGGCCGAGAGGACCAAACCGCCAAAACCCAGGTCGGGATTCACCCGTTGCACCGCAAAACTCGCCAATCCTTGCGCCGCAACGCTTCCGGCAGTCGCCAGGGAACGATCACTCCCCGAATTACCCAGCGGAACGGCCGCATCACCAAAATTGAAGCCGGGTTGCAGCGTTGCAGATTGGATGATCTCTTGCTCGAATACCGTGGAGCCGCCGCCGGCATCATTAGTGATCGTGGTGTTGGTAGTGGTTTCCAAATCTCCCAGCAAGCTGCGATCAAACAGCACGGAATCTTGCAAACCCAATTCCACGCCGAATTCGTCCGCATCGCCAAGTTCCACTTCGCCGATGAGCACCTGCACCATCACCATCGGTTCTTGAGCGTCAAGCTCACGCACTATCTCGGCAATCTTGTCGTAAAAGCGGGGTGTCGCGCTTACGATCAAACTGTTGCTGCCGGGCTCGGGAACCACCACCACTTCACGTTCGATTTGTTGAAAAGGACTAGCCGTACCGGGGGCTGTCCCTTGCACGTCGCGTTCCGCCCGCAGCCAGTCGTTAAGCGCGGCTGCAATATCCACTGCGGATTTATTGTTCAATCGGTAGACACGGTTAAGCCGATCACGGGCATCGGTGGAATCGAGCCGCAAAATAATCGCTTCCACGACCAACAAATCATCGAGCGTGCCGGCGGCAATAATGCTGTTTGTGCGCTCATCGACTTCTATCCGTAGCGCCGAAAGCGACGTCGGCTGATCAGCGTCCCCACCGCCACCTCCTTCGCCACCTTCCTGAGAGCCCGTGGCAAACAATTCCGTCAAAGTTTCCGCCAAAGAAACCGCATCGCCATTTTTGAGCGAGAATATCTTGAGCTCGACTCCCGCATCGGGCGCTTGATCCAATTGCGCGATCAGCGTTTCCAACAGCGGCATGCTCTCCGGCGGAGCGGTCACAATCAAGGCATTCGCACTCGGCGCGGCGGTGATCTTGGAGCCTGTCAATACTCCGGACTCGAGTTGTCGCCGACCCTCGCTATCGATGGTGACCATATTTAACAGCCGTGAGACATTTGCCGCATTGTTGGCGTTATCTCCTGGTGTAATAGCTTCCTGGAGGACTTCATCGAGATCCGCGGCAACGGTGTTTTTCAGTTTGAACACCCGAATTTCGTTGATCGAATCGCTCGCCTGACGGTCGATTTCGCTGATCAACAGACGAATCTCTTCCATGTCCCGCGGCGTGGCCCGCACCACAATGGCATTCAACCGGGCATCGGCGAACACTTGGGCCCGCGAACCTAGTCCCGGAACGAGCTCTTCGCCCTCGACCGTGAACAAGCTCTGGATGACCGGTAAAGCATCAACCGCCTTGGCATTC
>JBGTMM010000521.1:0-3035 GCA_041743635.1 Bythopirellula sp. | reverse complement strand
TGATGTTGTCGGTCGGCACGGGCTGCTCAAGCTGGCAATCCCCAGCGGGCCTCCCAGGTCTGACGGCTTGGACCGAGGACCGCAATATCTTGAAGCAGGTCAAAAACGATCCCTTCCCCACCCCGCAACAGGTGGGATTGAAGTAATTGGCTCGAAGGAAACCACTTTAGGCAGTGGACGATCTTAAGCAATGCGGAGATAATGGCGGGCATGAAACCTGACTCTCCATTCTCGAAGTTGCCGTCCCTTTCCGAGTTACTCGGCCATCCCAAGGTCACGCAAGTCGTCAAACGTGTGAATCAAACCACTATTGCCCAGCGTGCTGCCGGGTTTCTCGAAGAATTGCAGACGAATCTCAGGCAGCGGATCGACCACGGCAACGTGCCTTCGCTGGGTCAACTGGCCGAACGGCTGGCGCGCCGGTTGTTGGGCCCCGCCCAAACTTCTTTGCCCACTGTGAATGCCACCGGCACGGTGCTCGGCGATCGTTGGCCGGCACTGCCCTTAGCTGAACCTGCGGTCGACGAAATCGTGCGACTCGCGACAGAATATCACTCAGGGGGTCAAGTCCTTGCCGAGAGCGTCTGTGCCACGCTGAAAGAACTCACCGGTGCCGAAGCCGCACTGGTCGTGAACAGCCTTCGCGCGGCACGTGAATTGGTCCGCCCCTCCAGCGCGGAATTCGACGAGGCCCGTTTTGCGGGATTGGTGAACCCCGAGGAACACGGTCTCGCGGCTTACGGCACGATCAGTGAACGATTGCAGGCTGGCAAGGAATTGGTAGTCGTCGATGGCGCGGGACTTCTCGGCGGACCTCCCTGTGGAATTGTCCTCGGCAAGCGCGAGCAAGTTGAAGAAATCTCACGCAACGCCTTCGCGCCAATTGCCATGCCCCATGATCTGACGCTCGCCGCGCTGGCCGCGACCTTGACAATTTATCAAAACGCGTCACGCGTGATTCACCAGATTCCCGTTTGGCAACTGCTCACCACTCCGCTGGGGAACCTTGAGCAGCGGGCGAACCGACTCGCCATGTTGATGAGCGCCAGTGAGCGTATTTCTTCGGCGACGCCGACCCAGTGTGACGGTACATGGTGTGATGCCGACCACCTCAAGCTCACAGGTCCCACTTGGGCCATCGTGGTGAAACCTAATGACACTGCTTTCGACGGAGTCGTCGCGTCATTGCAAGAGGCCAGCCCCCAAATTCTGGCTCGCGTGGAACAAGAAGAAATTTGGCTCGATTTACGGGGCGTTTTTCCGCGGTGGGATCAACATCTTGTGGCCACGATCACTATGACTTGAAGCCCGCATTGGGCTAGTAGCGCTGGTCTGATATGCGGTAAAATGCTAGCTTGCCGCGTGGCCCTTTCTCTCATCACCAGCGGCGACTCCATTCTCCAGGACTTTGGCGTGACGAATCTTGTTCTTGCCGCTGTTCGCTTCGGCCTGGCTGGCATTCTACTGTCGGGCGGATTTCGTTGCGCTCCGCTTAACGCGCAGGCGAGTGCCGCGCCGGAAACCGTGGCCACTCGCGGCACGCCATCAACTCCGGTCCCAAAGCCAACTCCGGCCCAAACGGCCTCTGCCAACCCCCTTCCACCCGCGCAGGCAGAGAATTGGAAATACCCCGCCGAGCATCATCCCTGGGCGCGATTTCCCGTCGGAGCTTGGCGTGAAATTGAAGTCACGACCGAAACTTTTGATGAGGATAACAAAATTTTCGGCAGCAGCGTAACCACGCAGAGAGAAATTCTCAAAGCCGTTGCCGAAGACACCTACGTCATCGACGTACAGGCCACCGTGGATGTGTCGGGCAAGCGGATTCAAGGGCCTTGGAACACGCGGGTGCTGCGGCTCGCCACGGATCGCCCCGGGGCGATTTTTTCCAGCACCCGCCAAGCCGACCATCTGCTCGCCTTGCCGATGGGTGCCGTCAGTTGCCAAGTTTGGGAGGTGCGCTCTAGCGATGAGAGCAACAATCTCATGGATCGCGTGTATTACTCTCCGGAAGTCTATCCGCACGTGCTCGCGCGAAATGTCATCGAACAAACGGAGAACTCGCCGATCGAGATGGCCCCGCTCGATGCCGTGGTGACGCTTGCACGCTCGTTGCCACAAAATTTTGAGGGCCGTATTTTGGAATGTGTCTCCCAACAAACGGTCCGCCGGCGTGACAAGGGAAGCTCCCAAATTATCTCAGTTCTCTCCAGTGAAATCCCCGGAGGAGAACTCACGACGCAATCCACCGATTTCGATTCCGCGGGTCGTCGCATTCGCTGGAGCGTGCAAAAGCTCATCGGCTACGGCACCAGTGGAGGCGCTGGGTCCATAGGAGGTACTGGGCCCACGGTTGAAACCGCCACCGATGAAACGGCGGATGACACGTCCACCAGCAGGCAGAAGTAGTGCTGCTTTCACTGGGTGGTACCCGTATTTTGTCGGGATGCGAACAATTACACAAATAACAGCGTAAGTTAATCGGCAGGGTAATTGCCAGTTGCTGAAGGCACCGTTCCGACCTTGCCCGCCTAAGGGCTGCTCTGTACTATGACAGCAACTTTTTTCGCACCAAATTGCGACGGCGGTTTCATCGCTGATCTCGCCCCCAGAAGCTGATTTTGTTCCAGAATTATCGACCAGAGAGGGATTGTTATGAATTTTGACGGAGAGAGGTATCGACCTGCGCGGAGAGGCCGCGTTGGGGTTGTTGGTTTATTGGCCGCTGCCTGCTTGGCCACGACTTTCCTGGCGCCCCGCGCCTTGGCCAAACCGACCGATCCCACGCGGCTCGATCGCAATATCGCCCTCATGGTGTCAGCCCTCATGGACCGCAAGCATCTTTCCGAGATGTCGGTCAACGACGAGATTTCGCATCGCACGGTCGATATGTTTCTGGAGAATCTCGACCGCATGAAATTATTCTTCCTGCAGAGCGACGTGGACGAATTCATGGCCGAGCGCGACAAAATCGACGACTACGTCAAGGACGGCGACGTGCGCTTTGCCAAGCGCGTGTTCGACCGTTTCCTGCA
>JBGTMM010000520.1:0-2220 GCA_041743635.1 Bythopirellula sp. | reverse complement strand
GATTGGAAGGGTGTTGCTCGAAACGGGTTCCGTGTATGAAGACCAGCTGACCGATTCTCGTTCAGTCCTATGGAGTCAGAGGGCCGATGCGAGATTGTGCTCAAGCAGGATGGCCGCTTGGTGTTCACACGAGTATCTTCGCCCGGAACAATTTGGGTAGTCGATGCCAAACCATTTGAGAACTTCGACGGGTATTTAGTGCTCTATAGTTTTCCTTACGCTACTCAAGTGAAAGTCCCTGTGCGTGCCGGGTTCATTCAGGTCGATCGCAGCCAATGGGAGACGATTGCGGGCCACGACGAAGCACAGGTAGCCGGCGTTGTACCCGGTGGGTTCACGGCCCATGTCGGCGACGACTATTCTGCCTTCTTGCCTAATTCCGTCTTGCCGCAGGACCTGCAGGGAAACGCCAGTTTGGAAATGAAGATTTTTAAGTTTGAGGTTATTCACTCGGAATCGCCGCATAGGCACATCATCCGTCCGATAGGCCCGTTTCGTACGTTTGACGACACGCTAAGGGAACTCGGTCGCGTTTACACCTTCAAAGATGGGAGCACGAGGCCGGCGAAGGTTGACGATAGGTGACAAGACCGATGCCGAAGAAGTGAGGCCGACCGAACTCTTCCGCGCTTTCTGCAACCCTCATCGCGGATTGCATTCTATCCAAACAGCCTCCCCACCGCATCGTCCTCGACTGCAACATGCAAATACGCCGACGTGATGCTCACGTTCGCGTGGCCAACGGCATCGCGGACCTCGGCCAACGTTCGCCCGCCCGCCAGTGCGTGGCTGATAAACGTGTGCCTGCCATGATGAATCGTGAGTGTCTCCAATCGCTCGGGGCCAAGCACGCGACAGGCAGTGCGATAGCGCTTTCGCAGCGTATGCCGCGAGAAGGGTTTGTCGTCGTGAAGCGGCGCGATGAACTGTTCGCTGTCGTTGCCACCGCAATCTCGCTTCCACGTTCTCAAATCTTCCAATGTTCCCGCGTCCCACCAGAGTGGGACCATACGCGGTCGTCCTCCTTTCGAAGCGCCAACGCGGATACGGATGTGTGGCCGCGAGGCTTCCGTGCGAACGTCGCCATTGCGAAGGTTGGCGATTTCGCTCGCCCTCAACCCGCAGCACGTCGCCAAACGGAACACGATCAGGTTGAGCCGCGTGCTCGGCGAACGCTTCGACTTTCGTTGTAAGTCTTGAAGAACTGTGGCAATCTCGCGGCGGGAAAGAATCTTCGTTTGGTCGGCGAGGCGGCAACGGTGGGCGCTTCTCATGGGTTCCGCTTGCGCGTAGCCGTGCGTTTTCACATGAACATCCGCCCGGAACTCGCCGCTCTTGGCCAGGCCGCGTGCGAGGAGCGCTTCCACAGCGGCAACAACTCGCTGGATATCTTCCGCTTCATCAGCCGGAATCGTTTCGATGTCGTCCGAGAATGGCAGAGGCGGGTTTACGTGGGGCATCGCCGTGGCTCAACTTGTGATGAGGATCTTCTAATCAATCGTTGGCGAGAATGACTTTGAGGGCGCGCTCCCGCATGGCATTGCCAAACACGCTGTAGGCCTGCATCGCATCCGGTAACGTAAAACGGTGTGTAATCAGCTGCTGCGGCAGAAGCTTGCCGGACATCACCGTTTTCAAGAGGAGCGGTGTCGTCACAGTATCCACGAGACCGGTCGTGAGAGTGATGTTGTGTGACCAGAGTTTATCCAGATTCAACTGCACTGGCTTGCCATGCACGCCAATGTTGGCGATACGCCCCCCAGCCGCTACAACGGCCTGACAAACATCAAAACTTTCCGGCAGTCCGATGGCCTCGATTACCACATCCACACCTTGGTTGTCCGTGAGGGCCATCACCTTTTCGATCGCTTTGCCATCGCTGTTGTTGACGACCGTTGACGCTCCCATCCTCTGCGATACCCCCAAACGGTTGTCATCGATGTCGACCATGATGATTTCTGCCGGTGAGTAGAATTGCGCTGTCAACAGCGCAGCCAGGCCAACAGGACCTCCACCAACGATCGCTACTTTGTCGCCAGGTTTGATTCGTCCGTTGATCACGCCACACTCAAACCCCGTCGGCAGAATATCGCTCAGCATTACCAGCGCTTCTTCGTCGGCACCCGAAGGGATCGGATAGAGACTATTGTCGGCGAATGGGATGCGGACGTACTCGGCTTGAGTTCCGTCGATCAGGTTTACCAACACCCACCCCCCCCC
>JBGTMM010000519.1:0-3308 GCA_041743635.1 Bythopirellula sp. | reverse complement strand
CCCTATCAGCACGGCGAAGTTTATGTGCTCGACGACGGTAGCGAAACCGACCTCGACCTCGGCCATTACGAGCGATTCACCAATTCGCCGCTCACGCGCGATTCCAACTACACCACCGGCCAAATTTACTTGTCAGTGATCAACAAGGAACGCCGTGGCGAATTCCTCGGCAAGACCGTGCAGGTGATCCCGCATATCACCAATGAAATCAAATCGGTGATTCACAAGATCGCCAAGGATGCCGACGAGCGGGTTGACGTGGTCATCACCGAAATCGGCGGGACTGTAGGCGACATCGAGAGCCTGCCGTTCCTCGAAGCGATTCGCCAATTTGCTCTCGATGTCGGCAAGGAAAACGTCCTTTACATTCACCTCACACTCGTGCCGTACTTGAAGGCTGCACGGGAGTTGAAAACCAAACCCACACAACACTCCGTGGGTCAGCTTCGGCAGATCGGCATCCAACCCGACATTCTAATTTGCCGCACCGAACAGCCGATCAGCCGAGAGGATCGTGAAAAGATCGCCCTGTTTTGCAATATCTCGCTTGAAGCTGTGATCGAGGAACGCGACAAAGATTTCTCGATCTACGAAGTGCCGCTCAGTTTGGTGGACAACAACCTCGATGGCCTCATTTGCAGTAAACTGGGCCTGCAAACCCCTGACCCTGACATCGAGGATTGGAGGAACTTGCTCAAGCGGCTCCGCAATCCCGAGCAGGAAGTCAGCATCGCCGTGGTCGGCAAATACGCCGAGCATCGCGACGCTTATAAGTCGATTTACGAATCGCTCGACCACGCGGGAATGGCCAATGGGGCGCAAATACGCCTGGCGCGCATCCGCAGCGAAGACGTCGAGAATGAAGGGGCCGAGAAGTTGCTCGCCGGTTACGACGGCATTTTGGTGCCCGGCGGTTTCGGCGAACGCGGCATCGAGGGCAAAGTCTCGGCCATCCGTTACGCTCGCGAAAAGAACATCCCCTTCTTCGGCATTTGTTTGGGGATGCAATGTGCCGTCGTGGAATTTGCCCGCAATGAGTGCGGCATGACCGGCGCGCACTCCACGGAGTTCGACAAAGAAACACGCTACCCGGTGATCTGCTTGTTGAATGATCAGAAAACAATCACCGACAAGGGAGGCACGATGCGACTCGGCGCGCAGCCCACCAATCTCGCCGCCGGCAGCCATGCCGCCGAGAGTTATGGCAAGCAACTCATCAGCGAACGGCATCGTCACCGTTACGAAGTGAACAACGAATATCGCCAACAACTGATCGATCAGGGTCTCGCCGTGTCCGGCAGCAGCCCCGATGGTTCACTCGTGGAGATCATCGAACTCCCTAGCCATCCTTGGTTTGTGGCGGTGCAATACCACCCCGAGTTTCAGTCAAAACCGACAGCGGCTCATCCCTTGTTCGCCGGCTTCGTAAAAGCGGCCGTTGGCCACCGACAAGCTCGCCAGGATCGATCCAGCGAAACTCCTCGCGAAACCACCTCCGATAGTGAGGATGAAGAGACAGTCCCCTTTGTCCGTAAGGCCCGCTAACTAAGAAAGCTCCCATGAGCGACGAAAAGAAAATCTTCATCGACGAAGACTGGAAAAGCCAAGTTGAAAAAGAGAAAGAAAACTTTGCCCAGCATGCTGCAACGGAACCCGCGGCCGAAGTTGATCCGTACTATTTGCCGCCCGCTTCTTTCGAGATGCTCGTCACCACCTTTGCCTCGGAAGCGATGGTTGCACTCGGACAATTACCGAATCCGTTCACGAACGAGCACTCGATCAGTTGGGAACATGCCCGTTACACGATCGACATGCTGCAAGTCGTGCAGGATAAGACCAAGGGGAATCTTTCGGTCGACGAGGCCACGATGCTCGAAACGCTGCTGCATCAACTGCGGCTGGCGTTTGTCACCTTGCAGAATGAATACAACAGTCAAACCGCAGGCGGCGGGCTGAAACTCTAGAAACGCCGCGGCCCGACGCGCGAAACACACGGTGTCCCGCCATTCAGCGCGAAGAAACGCCGCGACTTGTCGCGCGAAAGCCACGTCGCCCCGCCATCACGTATAGTATATTTGACGCCATGCCCAGCCGGCGTTTACGCGGCTTCACAGCCCAATAGCCTTTCAATATGCGACTTGCATCCCGCACCGGGTGACAACGGACGGGTTGTAACAGGCTATCGTGCCGACCGGGCATGGCGACATTAAAAGTTATTAGCTGTTAGCTCTCAGCTATTAGCCAGAAATTAATTTCTTCATCTGGCTAAAAGCTGACGGCTAATCGCTAACGGCTTTCTTTTCAATCCGCCAGCTTATCGAACAACTCTCGAAACTCGCTCATATGCTCACCGATGTGCGTGCTCCAACGCGTCGGGTTCCAAATTTCAATACACACCGCGGCACCCACCACTAACAATTCTCCGCCAGCTTCCACTTCCAAAAACGTGCGAAAGCTGTCGGGAATCGCGATTCGTCCGCGACCCGCAATCAGGACCGTCTTGTGTCGCGTCGACAACAATCGGCCAAGCATCTGCACTTGATCCATCCGACCAGCAACGCGCCCACTGCGAATCTTGCCGGTCACGAGCGCGACTCCTTCGCTCAACCACTCTTTCCATTCGCGCGGGTGCCAAACACTCACGCAACCGGGCCGCTCCTTGGTCAACACGCACTCCCCTTTATCGTCCACCAACTCCTCGGCCCATTCCGGAGGCAACGACAGCCGGAACCGCTCATCAACCGACCGCGTCCATTCCCCGAGAAAAAGTTCGGAAGTTTCGGCCATGTCGAAGCTAGCTCAAGGGTGCGGCTGCGCCCTCCTTTATAAATGGCTTATTTCCCACTTTTTACTCCGTTTTTCACTGATTTTGGGTCTATTTCCCACTCAGTAAGGGCATTTTAGCGAGTCGGAATGACTTCGCAAGTAGGCAGCAAAAAATTACGGAAATAACCAAATCGAATGGAATTCAGACGCCAGAAATAACCGTCGGCGCAAGCCGAGGGTCGAGGTGAGAGTGCACGTTAATGAATTCCCACGGCTTGCGCCGTGGGCTATTTGAAGAGAATTGCTACGAGTCGCCCAGATTCTTCTTCCGCCGCAACAAATGGTGATAATGCTGTGCGAAGCGGTGCGCCTCATCGCGAACGTATTGCAAGAGCCGCAGTGCGTAAGAATGGCGGCTCAACTTGAGTGGCTTCGCGCGGCCGTTGACGAAGATCAGCTCCTCGCGCTTTGCGAGTGACAACACGAGGGGCGGTTCAACACCCACCGCTTCAAACGCTTTGACCGCGCTGTTGAGTTGCCCC
>JBGTMM010000518.1:0-9475 GCA_041743635.1 Bythopirellula sp. | reverse complement strand
ATGAACGTGATTCCGATCGGCGATAATATCGTCATCAAACGTGTCGCAGCAGAAGAAACGACCGGGGGTGGAATTGTCTTGCCGGACGCCGCGCGCGAAAAGCCTCAACAAGGCCGCGTGTTGAGCGTCGGTGACGGACCGCTCTTGGCGAGCGGCGAGCGCGCGGGTTCGGAAGTGCAGGAGGGCGACCGGGTAGTTTTTGGCAGCTATGTTGGGCAAGAAGTCGATATCGACGGCGAGAAGTTGTTGATTCTGAGCGAGCAAGACGTGCTGGCGATTCTCCGCTAAGCCGCAAGCGGCTGTCGCCAAGGGATTTTTCTCCGGGGACCCCGCGCGGTAGGATTGGGGCAGTGTTCTCGACACATCTGCCAGCGAGGATTATCTCATGCGATCCAGGCTCATCGGTTTGTTTTCCATCTTCGTCATGCTCCAAGCGACCGCTGGCGTCTTCGCGGCCGATGCGAAGGAACTCGTCGACAAAGGAGTTGCCTACCTCGAAAAGGCCCAGGCCGAGGATGGTTCGTTCAGCAGCGAAACGGGGACGGGGGTCACTTCGCTCGTGACCACCTCGCTCCTGAAAAATGGCATGACGCCGGCCGACCCCATGGTCGCCAAGGCGCTTGAATATCTCTCGCAATACGTCCAAGAAGACGGCGGCATCTACAAACCTGGCAGTACCCACCGAAACTATGAAACGTGCCTCGCGGTGGTCGCTTTTCATTTAGCTAACAAAGACGGGAAGTACGACGACTTGGTGGCCAATGCCGAGAAGTACATCAAGGAAGTGCAGTGGGACGCAGGCGAAGGCCACGATGAGTCGAGCACGAATTACGGCGGCGCGGGTTACGGTTCGCACTCGCGGCCAGATTTGTCGAACACGTCGTTCTTGATCGATACGCTCAAGGAACTGGGGGCCAGCGACGATGACCCTGCCATTCAAAAAGCGCTGGTGTTTGTCTCGCGGTGTCAGAATCTAGAATCCGAGCATAACGAGACCAAATTTGCGGACAAGAACCCCGATGGCGGATTTTATTACACGATTGCCGCGGGGGGTTCGAGCCAAGCCGGCGAGGAGCCTGACGGCGGCTTGCGCAGCTATGGGTCGATGACCTATGCGGGACTTAAGAGCATGATTTACGCCGGCGTGAAAGCGGACGATGAGCGCGTGAAAGCTGCTCTGGAGTGGATTTCGAAGCATTACACCCTCGATGAGAATCCTGGCATGGCCGACAGCGGTTTGTATTACTATTACCATACGTTCGCCAAGTCGCTCGCCGCGGTGGGCAAGCCGGAGCTCGTTGACGATGAAGATCAGTCGCATGATTGGAAGGCGGAATTGGTCGATGAGCTCGCCAAGCGCCAGCAAGCCGACGGGAGTTGGGTGAATTCCCAACCCCGCTGGTTGGAAAATGATCCCAATTTGGTGACGGGTTACGTGCTGTTGGCATTGTCCTATTGCCAGTAGATTTGGGAGCTTCCTAGCCGGAGGGCAACGTCCTCCGGGCTCTTCCCGGACCGACGTTGCGGTCCGGCTTAGATCGTCTTTGCTAGCACCCCGCGCGGGAATGCTCTTTGCCCGCGTGCTGCCATTTGCTACACCTCGCCGCGCGAGTCGCGCTGATGTGCGCCTACGCACGCGCCCATTTTGAACACGCTTGGCAATACTCGGGGTTCTCCCATGGAAACGAATCTGACCGCTCCTTCTCGTTCGTTGGTCCGTCGCTTGTTGTGGCCCGCCGGCATGGCGCTGGCCGTACTCGGCACGAGCGGTGGGGGCGCTTATTGGTGCATGAACGGCACGGCCGAGGCGGAAACCGCTTCGTCGAATCCGCTGCGGGCCCATTCGGCGAAAGAGGAACTGAAAAATCTGTTCGCCGCCGAGAAAACGAAGTCCACGGCACCGGTCACAACAAGCACCCCCGTGCTCGGTGATCGCTACGGCAATTACGCGGCCGCTGCGAAATTGCCACCGTTGGTGGAAGAGGCACCATTCGTGGAAGAGAAATTCAAAACTGCCCAAGCAGATGTCACGCGCGGCCAAGGGCCTGACGGGAACATGTTGCGGAAGACCGGCAGCGCGGTGCGACTCGCGGCTGCCGAAGTGGAAACAACGAAGAATAAGAGAGTCGACGCTCGCGAATTGTTTGCTGAAGCTGCCCCCGCGGAAGCTGCCACACCCACTCTTGCCGAGCCGATTACTGAACAGCAACCCGATCCGCTGGCCGCGGCCCTCGAGAACGCCCGGCCGTTGGAGCAAGCCGATTCCGCCACGGCGAATAACCCGTTTGCCGCGGTTCCCACTCCGGCGGGCCCAACCCCGGCAGGCAGTAGCCGTTACTCGTCATCCCCAGTGACGCCGAGTTTGCCCCCCGCCGTGGATTTAGGTGCCGCCGATGCCGACCTCGCTCCGCGTCAACCGACGCCAGCGTTCCCCATTGAAGAAACGCAGATTCCCACACCTGCGGAACCGCAACTAGCCAGTGTCGATCACACCAATACGGGGATTACCCCCACCCCCGGTTTGGCTTCGCAACCAGGTTCCGGTCGCCCCGGCGAGCAATTGCTTGAAGGTGCGCAAACACCGTCGCTCACAATTTTGAAACTCGCTCCGCCGGAAATCCAAGTCGGCAAGCGCTGCACGTTTGGCATTCGCGTGCAGAACACCGGCCAACGGACCGCGCAGAACGTGCAAATTCATGACGAGATTCCGCTCGGCACCGAACTGGTCGGCACCGCTCCCCGCGCTGCCGTTTCGGGAGGCAAGGTGGTGTGGGATCTTGGCACGCTCAGTGTCGGCGAGGAGCGGACCGTCGAAATGGAGGTGATCCCCACCGAGGAAGGAGAGCTCGGCAGCGTCGCCACGGTGACGATGGCCGCCCAAGCCTCGGCGAAGTCCCGCTGCACGAAACCGGAGCTTGCTTTGCGGCTGTCGTCGCCGCCCCAGGTTCACGCTGGCGAGCAACATCTGGTGCAAATCGAGATCACGAATCCCGGCAGCGGCGAAGCCACCGGGGTCATGATTTTGGAAACTGTCCCCGCCGGGGTGAGCCACGAAGCGGGCCCCGCGCTGGAGTTTGAAATTGGCACCTTGGCCGCGGGCGAATCACGGCGTTTGGAATTGGTGCTCACCGCCGAACAGGCGGGCCGCGTGACGAACACGATGACCGCGAAAGCGGACGCTGGTTTGCACGTTGATGCCAGTTGTGAATTTGAAGTGATCGCACCCGATCTGCAAGTGACCGTGGAAGGCCCGGAACGCCGGTTCCTGGAGCGTCCCGCGACTTACCAGGTAAGCATCGACAACCCGGGCACGGCCCCGGCGAAGGAAGTGCAACTGGTGACGCAGTTGCCCAAGGGTCTGCAATTTGTGAGCGCGAATAACATGGGTGAATACGACGCCGCGGCCCACAGCGTGATTTGGAGCCTCGCGGAACTCCCCGCCAATGAGCGTGGCACGGTCGAGTTAGTGGCCTTGCCGGTCGAGCCGGGACAGCACACGTTGCAATTCAGCACCAAGGCTCGCGACGGTCTCACGGATGAAACGCAAAAGGACGTGACCGTCGAGGGTATCGCGGCGTTGATGTTCGAGGTGGTCGATAGGGATGACCCCATCGAAGTCGGTGGGGAAACTTCCTATGAAATTCGCGTGGTGAATCAAGGTTCCAAGGCCGCCGCCAACGTGCAGGTGATGGCCATCATGCCACCGGGATTACGGGCCTTGTCGGGTCACGGCGACACACGGCACACGGTCGAAGGCGACCGCGTGGTGTTCGCGCCCCTGCCGCAGTTGGGTCCGAAGGCGGAAACCACGTTCCGCATTCAAGCCCAAGGCGTGCGCGACGGCGATCATCGGATCAAGGTGCAGATCACGACCGACGAAATCCGCGAACCGATCACCAAGGAAGAAAGTACTCGCGTCTATGCGGATCATTGAGCCCGCTAAGCCGCAAGCGGCTCGCTATACGCGCTCGAACACTGTGGCGATGCCTTGGCCGATGCCGATGCACATTGTGGCGAGGCCGAGAGTTGCGTCTCGGTCGATCATGGTGTGAATGAGCGTGGTTGAGATGCGTGCCCCACTTGCTCCCAGCGGATGGCCAATCGCGATGGCCCCGCCACGGACGTTTATTATCGCTTCATCAAGGCCGAGCATGTGGATGCAGGCGAGCGATTGGGACGCGAACGCTTCGTTGAGTTCCACCACATCGAGATCGGCGAGTTTCAACCCCGCACGCGCGAGTGCCTTTTGCGTGGCAGGCACGGGGCCGGTGCCCATCACGGCGGGATCAACCCCCGCGACGGCCGTGGATCGCACGCGCACCAGTGGTGTAAGCCCCAGGGACTTGGCTTTCTCTTCGCTCATCATCAACAGCGCAGCCGCGCCGTCGTTAAGCGGCGAACTATTTCCCGCGGTGACCGTGCCGATGCCCGGCATAAAGGCCGGCTTCAGCGCGGCGAGAGCTTCGAGGCTCGTGTCGGGCCGAATGCACTGATCGACGGTCACTTCAAGCGGGCTTCCCGCTTCGTCGTGTCCCCAAACGGGAATGATTTCGCCGGCAAATTCGTGCTTCTCGGTCGCGGCGGCTGCTTTTTGATGGCTGGCCAGGGCGAAGGCGTCTTGCGACTCGCGGCTGATTCCCTGCGACTGGGCGAGGAACTCGGCCGTGAATCCCATGTGCAGGGCCCCCTTGCTGGTGGCGTGGAACAGCTTGGGGTTGAAATCGACCCCCGCGTCCATGGGGATGTGCTGCATGTGCTCGAGTCCGCCGACGATCTGCACGTCTTCGCCACCGGCAATGATCGAATGGGCCGCCTGGTTGAGGGCCTGCAAACTACTGCCGCAGAGACGGTTGATCGTGGCACCCGCTGCCGTGGAAGGAAGCCCGGACATCAGCCCCACAATACGGGCGATGTTAAAACCTTGTTCACGCTGCTGCTGGGTGTTGCCCAGGACGACGTCTTCGACCTCGGCGGGGTCGATGCCGGTGCGTTCAAGGAGGGCTTTCACCACGGCGGCGGCGAGATCATCCGAGCGCACATGACGAAAGACGCCCTTCTCGGCGCTGGAGCGGCCAATCGCCGTGCGGCAGCAATCAACGATGACGGGGTTCTTCATGAAGGTAGTTCTTTCGTTGTGTCCGTCGTGCCGTTGTGGTGAACATTACTAATGAACCACGACGGCACGACGAGCACGACGTTAGGATTGATAGAATTTGGTATCCGATTGAGCGTGTTCGATTAAAAGCGTGGTTGGTTTGTATCTTTCTCCCAGAGATTCGTATTTCTTGAGCTTTTCCACAATCGCCGCGGCACCGAGTGTGTCAGCCCAAAAGAAAAGTCCCCCCTTGAACGGTGGGAAGCCGATGCCGTAAATGAGCGCGAGATCCACGTCCCGCGCGTTGGCCACGATTTTTTCCTCGAGAAGCTGGGTGGCTTCTAGTAGCATGGGCAGGAACAAGCGGTCAGTGAGTTCGGCGGGGGAATGGGGGCTCGGGGCTGGGGATTGTTTCGTTGAGAATCGTTCAACTATTTGTTGAGCCTCCGTCGAAGGTTGTGGCTTCGAGCGGCCTTTGTTGTTGGTCGTGTAATCGAAAAAGCCTTGGCCGTTTTTTTGGCCCAGGCGCTTCGCGTCGACCATCGCCGGTAAAATCCGGGAAGGCACCACGCGATCCGGAAACGCCTGCTGCATGACATTACCCGCATGGAGCGCGACATCGAGACCCACGGTGTCGTAAAGCTCAATTGGCCCCATCGGCATGCCAAAGCCAGTGGCCGCCTTGTCAACCGCCTTGATATTGGCCCTTTCTTCCAACAGTAAAAGTGCCTCGTTCATGTACGGAAGCAGCACGCGATTCACCAAAAACCCCGGCCCGTCATTCACCACAATCGGCGACTTGCCAATCGCCTTGGCATAGGCCACCGCCGTGACGATCGTGTCGTCGGAAGTTTGCTTGCCGCGGATCACTTCCACTAGCGGCATCCGCCGCACGGGATTGAAAAAGTGCAAGCCGCAAAAGCGCTCGGGGTGAGCCAGGCCATGAGCGAGCGTGGTGATCGGAATCGTTGAAGTGTTGGAGCAGAGCAAGGTGTCTTCGCTGAGTTGCGGTTCAATCTCGGCAAAAAGCTCGCGCTTCACCTCGGCGTTTTCGTAGACCGCTTCGATCACGATGTCGGCAACTTCGAGATCGGCGTAGCTCTGCGTGCCCGTCACGAAGGGCAGAAACTCGAGCGCCTTCTGCGCGTCGGGCCCCTTTGTTTGCTTGTTAAAACTGACTTCCGTGATAATGCCTTGCACGCCGCGGGCGATCGCTTCATCGGACTGATCGGAGAGTACGACCGGAATTTTGCGTTTCACATTCGCGGCGGCGATCCCCTGGCCCATAATGCCGGCACCCAGCACGCCTACCTTGGAAATCTTCCGTGGCTCGGCACCCGCAGGGCCGGTTTGTTTTTTGTTGGCGTCTTGCAGGAAAAACACGTTCAGGAGCGCTCGATTCACGGGCGACCCAAACAACTCCGCGAACCCTGCCGCTTCCATTTGGCACGCCGCTTCGAGATCAACCCCTGCCGCACCGAGCATGACTTCGAGCGCCGCCACCGGTGCCGGGTATTGCCCCTTGGTTTGGCCTTGGATGTAGGCATTGGCCGTCGCGCCCAGAAATGCGAGTTCGGTGTCGCTGATCGTGATCGGCTTGGACCACTGCTCACGATCCTTGAGGTAGCTTTTGGAGGCTTGTTCGCTGCGTGCCATTTGAATCGCGGTGCCCTGCAACTTCTCTGCGGGGACGGCCACCGCAAGCCCCATCGCTTCGGCGGCCGTGGCGTCAATGTTCTCGCCACTGGTCACCAATTCCACCGCATTCGAGAGTCCCACGATCCGTGGCGTGCGAGCCGTGCCGCCCCAGCCGGGGAACAGTCCCAGCTTCACCTCGGGGAAACCGAAGCTTGCAGTTTTACGGGCCATGATCCGGCGATCGCACCACACGGCCAACTCCGCCCCGCCGCCGATGCACAAGCCGCCAATTGCCGCGATGGTCACAAACGGAAACTTCGACAACCGGCCGAACAACTCGTGCCCATGTCGCGAGATGGCGATCACTTTTTCCTGGGGTTCATCGATGTCGGCGATGAATTCCCGCAAGTCGGCCCCGGCGATGAAGTTGCCTGGTTTGCCGGATTGTATCACCAGGCCGGCCAAATTTTTGCGAGCAGCCACTTCATCGAGCAGCTTGGCGAAATCGGCCAGCGTTTGACGTGACAGGATGTTCACGCTTTTCTGCAGGTCGTTGATCGTGATCACCGCCACGTCGGCGTGGGGAAAATCGAGCGTGAGTATCGAGTCGGCCATCGCAAAAAAGCTTGTTGAATGATTAGAACCGGTTTCAAAAATCCCGAATGAACCGGACGCTAGCGCGTTCCGGCTGATTTAATTAGCCGCGGGGCGCTAGCCCCCGGTTTTTGAAACTGGCTCTAGTTCCGTCTTGGAGTGGAAATCGTGTACCTTTTTCTCGGAACGCCAGGGACGGCGTTCCCTACAATGGAATTCCCGGACGGCCTCGATTAGTTCACAGCCGTCGACGGCCGTCCGCGGAGTCGGTATCGTGTCATTCTATGGAAACAAACTCCACTAGCCCAGACGCGCAAGCTTGCTGTGGAGTGGGATCGCGGTGGAAATTTCCGCTGCTGCTGGCGCTGCTGCTGTTGGGAATGCTGTTCTGGAATCGCAGCCAGCAAGCCCCGCAGCCCGCTAAAAATCCATCGACAGCCGCCGCGTGGACACCTACCCCGCCACCCACTGGCGACGTGGTGCGTTTGGAAATCGACTTCGGCAACGGGGCCAAGCGGCAATTCGACGCCTTGCCGTGGCAGGCCGATATGACCGTGGCCGACGTGCTGAGCGCCGCCCGGGAGTTCCGCCCGGGGATCAGTTATGTGCAGGTTGGGGAGGGTGCGGGTGGTTTTCTCACCCAATTGGACGGGCTCAAGAACGAGGGGGCCAGCGGACGAAATTGGCGATACGAGGTTGCGGCCACGGCGGGAACGACGAGCTTTTGCCTGCGGAAAGTCGCCGCCGGGGAGTTGGTTAGCTGGCGGTTTGCGGGGGAAGAGGAAGGGCTGTAGAATGAAAAAGCTCACGGCAATCCCCGGATGACATTCCCACGCTTTGCCCACATCTGCCGCTAGTTATTTTGAGGAACCCATTCCATGTCGAATCGAGACACCCTCCGCGATCTGAGCGTCTTTTCTCTCTTACTGGCGATTGGGGTTGTGGGTCGTTGGGCGCAACCTGATTGGAATTTCACGCCGCTGATGGCCGTCACGGTCTTGGGCGGTTTTTACTTCCGTTCGCCGTGGGCCGCCGCGCTGCTGCCAGTGGGAATTCTGACGATCTCGAATTGGGCGTTGGCTGGGCACGACAACTTCGCGGTGCAGGTGTCGATTATCTTGATGATGATCGTTCCCTTGGCGCTGGGTCGCTGGGCGCGGGGGAGTGAAGGTTGCCCCAAGTCTGGTTGGCAGCGGGCTGGCTACGGCGCGCTATGCGGCGTTGTTCCTGCGACGGCATTTTTCGTCGTCACCAACTTTGTCCACTGGGCGGCGACCAGCATGTATGAGCACACTTGGGCCGGGCTCATGAATTGCTACGCCGCGGCCGTGCCATTCTACCGCACCATGCTCGCGGGAGACATTTTCTATCTGGCGCTGTTGGTGGGATGTTTTGCCTTGGCGAACACGAAGACGCCCGCCATGGTGCGGGTGCGTGTGAAGAAGTAAGCGACTTCTGCTCCGACGAGAAATTGAACCGCTTATCTCGCCAAGGAATCTTTCTAAAATTCTTGCTTGCGCTCTTTGTGTTCGGTTCCACGCATGATCTCGTTCATCATCCCCGCCCATAATGAAGAGATTTGGATTGGCCGCTGTGTGGCTGCCGTCCACAGTGCGGCGGCGACGACGGGAGAGCCGTACGAAGTGATCGTGGTCGATGATGGGTCGACCGATCACAGCGGAGAAATCGCGGCGGAACTCGGGGCCGAGGTGCTGCGCGTGGAGCACCGGCATATCTCGGCCACTCGCAACACGGGCGGGCGGCACGCGCGCGGCGATATTTTGTTTTTTGTCGATGCCGACACGCTCGTGAATCGCGCCGTCGTGCAATCGGCGGTGGGAGCCTTGCGCGCGGGGGCAGTGGGAGGTGGCTGCGTACCACGGTTCGAAGGGCGGCTGCCTCTGTGGTGGCGACTTTCGCATCCGCTGTTTGTGAATGCGGCACGGCTGCTGCGGCTCGCAGGCGGGGCCTGCCAGTTTTGCACCCGCGAGGCGTTTGACGCGACCGGCGGTTTCAGCGAGGAGCACTACGCCGCCGAAGACCTCGTGTTTATCAAGGCCCTCAAGCGGCAAGGTCGGGTTGTGGTTTTAGCCGAACCGGTCGAGACTTCCGGGCGGAGCCTGCGTAATCAATCTCTGTGGACGATCG
>JBGTMM010000517.1:0-3228 GCA_041743635.1 Bythopirellula sp. | reverse complement strand
AACGATAAACCGCACCATCCCCGGCGACGAACCGATCATGCGGCTCAATCGCAATTGACTCGCCGAGAATAATGCGAAACGTCGCTTGCCCGACTTGATCCTCGTCAGCACTCGTTTCCGCGGGCTGGCTGATTTTCGATGGTTGTATGCGCACCGGCAGCGCCGTCACCACATACGTCCACCCCACGATCTCCGGCGTTTCTCCCGCGCTCCAGATTGGCCGTTCGATATCCATTCGCTCGCCGCAGCCGTAGGCGATTCGCAATTCGCGGGTCGCGCATTTCCAACGCCCCAAGGGCGGCAACTCCTCGGCAACGAGAATCGTCCACTGCCCGCCGTGCGCATCAAGCACCACGTCACCCACTCGCGGTGCCACGTTCCCAGCCAACACCAAGTGCCACTCGGCGTTGGCTTCAACGACCGTGCCAGCCGACGGTTCCGCTTCACGCTGATTGGTGCTCTGCCGCCACGCAGCAACAACGGTAACTGTTGTGAGACCATCGCGACGGCGAAGCGTCACTTCCTCCAAACCGTCGACAATCTCGGCAAAATCACCTGCGATTTCTGGTTGCATCAGGTCATCCCCTGCGAACGAAATTCAAACGGACGATAACCGGCCAGCTTCACGTCGCACCATTCAATGGTTTCTTGCAGCGAACGAACATACTCGGTCCAAGAAACTTGCTGACCGTCGATGGAATAACTCGGCTTGGGACTGGCGCGCAACTCGACAAGCTGAGAGAGAGTTTGCGTGCGAATCGTTTCGATTTGTTCAATGTCCGTAGGCATGGTTATGTCACCTCATTTCGTATTTATTGTCATTCCGATCGGTCAATTCTTCTAGCTAATATGGCACGACGAGAGGAATCTGGTTTGTAGCACCCTCACGCATGGAAAACGTGCGAGTATGGAACCCAGATTCTTCAAGTCGCGGGGCTACTTTCAGAATGACAGTTGTTATTCGATCAACTCCTAAACACACCTCAACAAAAAGCGAAAAACAATCTTCTGTCCCGTCACGGGCACCAACTCGTAGCGCACCTGGTAAACGCGCCCGGCTTCGCCAAACGCTTCATCCTCCGACACGTCCAGTTCGTGACGAAAGTTGTAACCCACTTCATCCACCGTCCAACCGCCACCCGTTTGCAGCGTGTCGAAGATTATTTCCTCGATATCCAGCGCAACCGCTTCGTGTCCCGTGATCGCCGCGAGGCTTGCCGGATTGTCTTGCTCCAAGGCAAACACCGTGTAACTCGCGCTCGCCACCGACGCCTGATTGATTGACGCCGCTTCGGCATCGACCACCCGCGCCAACAACACGGCCGTGCCGTGGCGAAAAACTGTTCCGTGAATATCTTTGGCGTTTGCCATTAGCTTTGCACCTCTCCCGATAACGCTGCTTCACCGGCCGTCACACCGGCGACCGACATTTGCCCACCGCTGACACCGGCCATCTGTTGTTGCCCGCTGTGCAGCCCCGCTGTTTGAAGAATTGCTTGTGCGGTATGAAAAGGCCCCCGCTGGCGATACGGCATCGTTTGCGAACCATAATTTCGTCGCGGGAAAACACGCGGATGCGGCACGACTCCCGGCGCGGAGGCAGCCGTCGCCACCGGCCCACGCCCCGGCCAATTCAATCGTCGCACGCAACTTTGATACGCCAAGATTTGACTGGCCGCCGGCAGGCCCAGAGGTGACAATCCTTTGGCGAGCAGCGCCACATGGATGCTGTTCACGGCCACGTTAAACACCACGGCTTCCGCCACCTCCACCGCGTCGGTGCCAAGATTCCCCAAGTAAAAGCGGTCGAGTCCGTCAAACGGGCGGCTGGCCGAATTGGTTCCCAGATTGCCGCCATCCAAATAAACACGGCGCAAATTGGCCGCCTCGAAAACTCCCACGATATGATGCCACATGCCCGGCACCATCGCCGTCGCGGAAACCGCCGTCGATGTCGTCGTGACAAAGCTGATCGCCGCGGCATGTTTGGTAGTATGTCCTTGAAACAATAGTCGATGATAGGAACCGGTCACCGAGTTGCCGACTCCCATCAGCGTCAACAACTTATTGACATTCGGCACGCGAAACCAACCAGCCAGCGTAAACGGATAGGCCGTGATGCCGAGCGCTCCCAAATCGATCAATTGTGTTTGACCCACGGAAAGTGCCATCATTACGCCTCCTTTACTGCGACGGCCACCAATTCCCAATCCCCGGCAACCGTGTCCGCCGCGTCCGTTGCCAAGCGCGTCACCTGCACTCGCAAGATCTCACCCGCAGCCAAATCCGCTGCCGTCAGCAAACTCAGTTCGCTGACCACCAACAAGCCGCACGTCGCGGGACAAGCCACTGTGAGATCAGCGCTCGCGTCCGGCGCTGGCAAGGAATCGAGGTTGTCCCCCGCAGCGATCCGCGTGAGCTCAACCCGCAGCTTGGCCGTGCCGGTGGTGGCCGTCGACGACGTTCCCGTCAGCACCACGCGAAGCTCGCCCCCTCGGTAGTGGCTGGGAACAACCGCGTGAAATTGAGCCGACTCGTTCGTGCTGGCATCGAAATCGAGCACCACAAAATCACCGCGCAGGTCGAGCGTCGCAAAGTTCGCCGTCGGCGGATGATTCGCCAGCGGGTCAAAAATCAAGAGTGTGTCGCCAGCGGCCATGGGAAGTTTTCTCTGTTGTTTAGGGGACATACCCGTCATTCTGAGGGAGCCTAGGCGACCGAAGAATCTGGCTTCCACTCTCACACGCTTTCCATGCGTGAAACGGCTTCAAGCCAGATTCTTCCAGTCGCGGAGCTCCTGTCAGAATGACGCTTCTTTCTTACTCACCTACTCACCCACTCACTTACTCACCCGACTCCTACCCCGTGCACTTCACCATCAAGCGCGGATTAAGCACCGCCGCCGCCCCACGTTCACTCGCCTTGAACCGCAGCACCACGTCGTTGTTGAAGTCCGCTTCGCTGTTGAGCGGCGCTTGCGTGACCGTAATCGGCCAGTTCTCCATGTAGGCAAACGCCTTGCGAAAATCACCGATGAACCACCACTTCTTAGCGTCGGCGGCGGCCACACCCCCGGCGATGATCCGTCGATAGGCCAAACGGCTTTCCTCGACGCGATAATTCCCCAGCGGATTGGCCGCCGTCGTTTGCGTCTGCGAACCCGTAGCCGAATAGTTAATCTCGACGGCATTAAAAATCCGATGCGCCGCGTGCCGATACGCCGGCATC
>JBGTMM010000516.1:0-4938 GCA_041743635.1 Bythopirellula sp. | reverse complement strand
ATTCCCCTGCACGCGCGCGGCAGCGGCTCGGGCCTCGCCGGCGGTGTGCTGGGACGGGGGCTGGTGATCGACTTCTCGCGCTTCATGCGCAAGACTCTCGAGATCAATGACGAGAATGTCCGTGTTGAAGCGGGGATAGTGCTTGACGAACTTAACCGCACGCTCGCACCTCGTGGCCGCTTCATCGGCCCCGACCCCGCCACCAAGCAGGTCACAACCATCGGCGGCATGGTTGCGGTGAATGCTTCGGGGAGCCACTGGCCCGAGGTCGGTTCGACGCGGCGGTACGTGCAATCTTTACAGGTCGTGCTTGCTGACGGTGAGGTCATGGAAATCGGCACTCATGAACTGCTCAATGCCACAGGTGAGATCGGCGTGGATCGCTTCGTCCGCGCGGTGGACGACATTTGCACGCGCTATCAGGATGACATTCAGATTTGTCACCCGAAAAGTTTGGTGAACAGCAGCGGCTATCGGCTCGACGATTTGCACGACCCCGAGGCGTTTGGCAAACCGCTGAATCTCGCCCGACTGTTTGTGGGGAGCGAGGGGACGCTGGGATTAATTACAGCCGTCACGCTGGGCACGTTGCCGTTGCCGATCGCAGCGTGCAGCTTGCTGTTGTTCTTCGATTCGCTCGAAAAAGCGGCCCTTGCGACGCTCGAACTGTTGCCGACAAAGCCGAGTGCGTGCGATTTGATGGATCGACGGCATTTGAGTCTGGCACGGGAAATGGATCCGCGTTACGAATTTCTGATTCCCCAAGAAGCCGAGGCGGTGCTCTTGGTGGAATACCAGGCTGATTCGGTTGATGAGGTGCAAGGCAAACTGGCCGATGCGGTGGGACTCATTCAAGAAAAGTCACAACTGGCGTTTGGGGCTTACATCGCCGCGGATGGGCTCGATCACGAGCTGCTCTGGCAACTCGCCCGACATTACACACCGACGTTGTATCGCTTAAAGGGCCAGACGCGGCCCCTGCCGTTTATTGAAGACATTGCGGTTCCACCGCAAGCACTTCCCGACTTTTTGCCGAAGGTGCAGCAACTCTTCAAGCAAGAACAAATCACCGCTTCGCTTTTCGGCCACGTGGGTCATGGGCAACTGCATTTCCGGCCGTTTCTCGATTTGGCCAATGCCCAAGACATTGCCAAGATGGATTTGCTCGCCGATCAGCTTTACGAAGAAGTCTGGCAAATCGGCGGCACTATCAGCGGCGAACATGGCGACGGTTTGAGCCGCACGCCGTATGTCGCGCGGCAATTCGGCCCGCTCACAATCGCGTTTCAAGAAGTGAAACAACTGTTCGATCCACACAACTTACTAAATCCCAATAAGATCGTGGCGTCGGAGATTGTGTCACTCACTAATCATTTGCGTCGCGTGAGCTATCCGCTCTTGGAGAAACTGCCAGACGTCACTGAGGAGAACGCCACTCAGGAAGCGGCCACGCCGCCGACAATCCAGTTGCAGCTTGCTTGGCAACCGGAAGAGATGGCCTATGCGGCCCGCGTCTGCAACGGCTGCGGCGCTTGCCGCACGTTTTCGTCGGAGACGCGCATGTGCCCGATCAACCGCTATTCACCGCGCGAAGAAGCCTCGCCGCGAGCGAAGGCGAATCTTGCCCGTGGCTTGCTCACGGGAACGCTGCCGCAGGGGAGCGTGATTGACGACGAATTCAAGGAGATTGTCGACCTGTGCGTGCATTGCCACATGTGTCGGCTGGAATGTCCGGCGAATGTCGACATTCCCAAGTTGATGGTTGAGGCTAAGGCGTTGTACACGGCCACCAACGGCGAATCGTTCCATGGTTGGTTTATGGCGCGCGTGGATGCGTTGTGCCATTACGGTTCGCGTTACTCACGCGTGGCGAATTGGGCCGTGGAGAATCGCTCGGCACGGTGGCTCATGGAAAGAGTGTTTGGAATTTCGCGCAGCCGCAAATTGCCGCGCTTTCGTCGCAAGGCGTTCGTCCAGCAGGCTGTGCAGAAGCGGATTCATCGTCCAGAGCGCAGCACCGTGGAGAAGGTGCTGTACTTTGTCGATACTTACGCCAACTATTGCGACCAGCAACTCGCCGAGGCCTTTCTGGCGGTGCTCGAGCACAACGGCATCCCGGTGTATGTTCCCGAGAACCAATTGCAAGCAGCGATGCCCTTGATCTCGCGGGGAATCGTGGGCCAGGCACGTTCGATTGCCGAACACAATGTCGGCATTCTCGCCGAAGCGGTGCGGCAAGGATACACCATCGTAGCGACCGAACCTTCCGCGGCGCTCTCCCTCACGCACGAGTATCCGCAGCTCTTGCCCGGCGATCACGATGCCAAGATGGTCGCGGAGAATTCGTTCGAGGCGTGTCATTATTTGTGGCGTTTGCACCAGCGTGGCAAATTGCAACTCAATTTTGGGCAAGTGAACACCTCCGTCGGTTACCACACGCCCTGCCACACGAAAGCCCTGCAAGTCGGCACGCCCGCGGAAAGTTTGTTGCGGTTGATTCCCGGCCTGAAGGTCGAGCGCTTGGAAAGAGGTTGCAGCGGCATGGCGGGCATGTACGGCTTTCAGCGCGAAAACTACCGCAGCAGCTTGCGAGCCGGCTTGCCGCTGATCACTGCGGTCCGCACCGGCAGCTTTGTCGCGGGGGCCACCGAGTGCAGCACTTGCAAGGTGCAGATGGAGCAAAGCACGTCCAAGCCGACAATTCATCCCGTGAAGATTGTCGCGCTCGCCTATGGACTCATGCCCGAGCTGCGCACGCTCATCAATAGCCCTGGTAAAGACCTGGTGGTAACATGAAGGTGACGGTGAAAATGTTCGCGGCGGCCCGCGATGCGGCGGGAGCGCCGGAGGTAACGGTGGAAGTTGTCGATGGTGCCACGGTTGCCGATTTGCGAACCGCGTTAATCGCGAACTATCCGCAATTGGCATCGCTTGTGAATCGAGCAATGTTCGCTGTCAAAGCATATTATGCGAATGACGATGATGTGTTGCCCAGCAACGGCGAGATTGCTTGCATCCCCCCCGTGAGTGGAGGCTGATTAGCCGGATCGCCACGCGATCCGGGGAAATTTTTGCAATTCCATCCCGGAGGACGTGGTCCTCCGGCTAGGTTGCGATTCCAAACAATTCCACATGATCCAACTGACGCACGACACAATTGACTCGAACGACTTGTTGCGGCGCGCGAAATCTCCCAATGCGGGTGCCGTTCTCTTGTTTCTGGGTTGTACGCGACAACATACCGGTGGACGTGAGACAGTCGAACTAACCTACGATGCTTACGACAAAATGGCCGAAAAAGAATTGGCGGCGCTCGAAACCGAGGCGCGCGAGCGTTGGGGTCTCTCGGAGTGTCTGATCGTGCATCGCCTTGGCACCGTGCCACTTGGCGAGGCGAGCGTGGCGATTGCCGTGGCGAGTGCTCATCGCCGCGCCGCTTTTGAAGCGGGAGAATGGTTGATCGATACGCTTAAACACCGCGTGCCGATTTGGAAGCAAGAACATTGGGCCGACGGCACGAGCGAATGGGTTCACCCAACCGGCGCAACGAAATGATTACCGAAACTACAAACGAGACGTCGCAAATGCCGACCAGTGGCCCTTTGGTGGATCGGCTGGGCCGCGTGCATACGAGTTTGCGCGTGAGCGTGACGGACCGCTGCAACATTCGCTGTTTTTACTGCATGCCGGCGGAAAATGTCGTTTTTCGTCCGCGAGAAGAATTGCTCACCTTTGAGGAAATCGAACGGTTTGTGCGGATCGGCGTGTCGCTGGGAATTCGGGAGTTGCGGCTCACGGGAGGCGAACCGCTCGTGCGGAACGATCTGTCCGTGCTTGTCGAGCGTCTCGCCGCGATTGCCGGCATCTCGGATTTGGCTCTGACGACTAACGGCATTTTGCTGACCGAGCAAGCCGCCGCGCTCAAGGCGGCCGGTTTGCAGCGCTTAAACGTCAGCCTCGACGCGCTTTCCGAAGCGACGTTCCAGAAAATTTCGCGGCGCACCGGCTTGCAGCGGGTGCTGGACGGGCTGTTTGCCGCGCGGCAAGCGGGTTTCGAAAATATCCGGCTCAATGCGGTGGCGATTCGTGGACTCACGGAACAAGAAATCGTGCCGCTCGCCGAGTTTGCCCGCGAGCACGGTTTTGAACTGCGCTTCATCGAGTTCATGCCGCTCGATGCGGACAATCACTGGGAGCGCGAGCAGGTTTTTACGTGCGACGAAATTCGTCACCTGCTCGAAGCGGCGTTCTGCCCGCTCGTGCCGAGCAAACGCACCGACCTGAGCCAACCGGCCGTCGATTTTCATTTTGCTGATGGGAAGGGTGCGATTGGGTTTATCAACCCCGTGAGCCACCCGTTTTGTAGTGATTGCAATCGCCTGCGGCTCACCGCCGAGGGCCAGGTGCGAAATTGCTTGTTCTCAACCGTGGAATGGGACGCCCGCGAGTTGCTGCGCGGTGGTGGCAGCGATAATGAACTTCGTGAGTTGTTGCGCGATTGCGTGTGGAATAAGCAGCCCGCCCACGGCGTGGGCGAAGCCGATTTTGTGAAACCAGCGCGGGCGATGTATCAGATTGGTGGGTAGGTTAGTAAGTGAATAGGTTAGTAGGTGGTGAGAAGGATACTTACTCACCTACGCACTTACTCACCATGACTTTGAGTTCCGAGATCAGTGAAACAATCCTATAAACTATGAGTTCCGCTCCCCGTATTTATCTCGACAACGCCGCCACGAGTTGGCCCAAGCCGCTGAAGGTTTATGATGCCGTGGATCGTTATCAACGAGAAGTTGGTGCGGCGAATGGACGTGGTCATAGTCGTGCGTGGTCCCGGCGGCCCCAGACTCGAACCGGAGGGCGCTGCCCCGCAGTCCGGCCGTGTCGGTTGAACGGGAGCCCGCGACGGCAAGCACGACCATGACCTGCACGTCTAGCCCC